>NZ_LZIX01000270.1:0-48656 GCF_001666955.1 Mycobacterium sp. E735
ACGGGCACCTGTCGCATTGGCTGAATTTCACCCCGACCCCGCTGATGGTGGTGCTGATCGCGCTGGTCGTCGCGGTGGGCTTCGGTCTGGCCACCGACTACGAGGTGTTCCTGGTGTCCCGCATGGTCGAGGCGCGCGAACGTGGCATGTCGACCGCCGAGGCCATCCGCATCGGCACCGCGACGACCAGCGCGATCAGCACCACCATCAGCGGGGTCGGGGTGAAATTCAGCCAATGCGACAGGTGCCCGTCGACGAAGATCCACGTCAGGATGCCCATCGTGGACCCGAGCGTCAGCGCGCTCATCACCGCGGCCTTGATCGGCAACACCACCGATCCGAACGCCAGGAACATCAACAGCATGGTCGCGGTGAGCAACAGGACCAGCATCAGCGGAGCCTTGTCGAACAGGCTGTGGATGCTGTCCTGCTCCAGCGCGGGGGTGCCGCCGACATAGAGGTTGAGGCCCTTCGGCGGGTTTATCGCCCGCAGCTCGCTGATCTTCTTGGCGGCATCGTTCTTATTGACGAGGCCGTTCTGGATCACCCGCACCGAGCCGTCCTTGGGCACCGTCGTCCCGTTCGGGCCGGCGACGCAGGGGTTGCCCGCGATCGTCGGGCAGGGCCGCTCCTCCCAGGTCTTGTCGGTGAAGCCACCGATCGAGGAGATCCGGTTGCGGATGTCGGCGACCTGTTGGTCGGTGACCTTGCTGTTGTTGGTGCTCTGAATGACGACCGTGAGTTGCTCGGTGCGGTATCCGGGGAAGAGCTTGTCGAAGTGCTCCTGGGCCTGGCGCACCGAATTGTTCGGCGGCAAATACTTTTCGCTCATGCCACCGAACGACAGGTTGCCCAGGGGGATGACGAGCAGGATCATGCCGACGGCGATCGGGATGGCGAACGCGAGCGGCCGCTTCATCACCCAGTTGACCAGCTTGCCCCAGAAGCCGGCCTCGACCTCTTCGCGGGTCTTGGTCTTCTGCAGCCGGTCGGCGAGCCAGTTGAGGTAGGCGCGCGACCACTTCCAGTTCCGCAGGAACGGCACCCGGAACGCGGTCCGGACGCCCAGCGCGTCCACGTGGCGGCCGAGGATGCCCAGGCAGGCCGGCAGGAACGTGATCGACAGCAGCGCGGCCAGCCCCACCGCGGCGAAGATGGCGTAGGTCAGCGAGTGCACGAAGCCCTGCGGCAGCACCAGCAGGCTGGCGCTCGAGGCGATGATCAGCACCGCCGAGAACGTGACGGTGCGCCCGGCGGTCATCACCGTTCGGCGCACGGCCGCCTCGGTGTCGTAGCCCTCGGCGATTTCCTCCCGGAACCGGCTCACGACGAAAAGTCCGTAGTCGATGGCGATACCGAGGCCGATCAGCGAGACCACGGGCTGGGCGAAGAAGTGCACCGGCCCGAACATGGCGACGAGGCGGAGGATGCCGAGCGAGCCGGCGATGCTGAGCCCGCCGACGATGGCGGGCAGGCCGGCGGCGATCGCGCCGCCGAAGACCAGGAACAGCACAACCGTCACCAACGGCAGTGCCAGCACCTCCATGCGCCGCTGGTCGGTGGCGATGGTGCCGGTCAGGGCGTTGGCGATCGGCTCGAGGCCGGCCAGCGCCACCGTCCCGCCGTCGAGCTTCTGCAGATCGGGCGCGATCGCCTTGTAGTTGTTGAGGATCGTGTCGTCATCGTCGCCCTTGAGCGGGATGGAAACGAACGTGTGCTTGCGATCCTCGCTGACCATGCCCTTGATCAGGGGATTGGTGCTGTCCGGCGCGGCCAGCCAGCCGGCCCAGCCCACCACCTGGTCGGCGTGGTCGGTCTTGAACTTGTTGAGCTGGGCGACGATCTTGTCCCGCCATGCCGGGTCGTCCACCGTCTTGCCCTCCGGGGCGGTGAAAGTGGCGACGATGTGGCTGGTGCGGTCGCGGCCGTAGGTCTGGTCGCCCAGCACCGAGGCCTTCACGGATTGGCTGCCCTCGTCGTAGAAGCCGCTCTGTGTGACATGCTTGCCCAGGCTCATCCCGAAGACGCCACCCAGCAGGCACAGAGCTACCGTGACCCCGATCACGATGTACCGATACCGGTACACAGTTCGACCCCACCAGGCGAACACGCAAGCTCCTTACTGGATCGTCAACGACCCGCGTGGTGTCTCGGTTTCCAAGCCAGTGTCACACACGCGCGGTCAACAGAGCGGACAGCGGCCGGAACGGCTGCAGCCATGCTCCCTGGTCAGGCAGCGAATCTAGGCCGATTCGCGGCAACGGCTCCCGGAACACACCGCTGATGTCTTCCAGGTCGACAAAGTCCAAGGTATCCGACGCTAGCGCCCAACTCGCATGTTCGCGAAATCCGATGACTTGGACGGCGACTCCGGTGCGGGCTATCTCCTCCAGCGGCAGGCGAAATGCCTGCCCGTCGGCCGACGCCACCACCAGCGCCGCCAGCCCCTGGCTGCGCCGCAGCTCGATGTGGGCGAGCATGTCGCGGTCGACGTCGCTGTCCTCGTCGATCTTCGGCTTGGCGAATACGGCGAACCCCACGTTGCGCAGCGCGTCCACCCAGGGGCGGACGACGTCGGCGCTGCCCGGCGCGATGTTGGTGAACACGGTGGCCTCGGGCTCGACCACGACACCGGGCCGGCTCGCGCTGACCTCGGCCGTACGCGCCAGCAGCCAGCGGCCCAGGGCGTCGAACCGCGGGCGCTCCAGGGCGGTGGGTCGTCTGCCCAGGATCGAGCCGAGCCCCATGTCGAGGTTGGGCGCGTCCCAGACCAGCAAGACACGGCCACCCGGCGGTGAGAAGCTGCCCAGCGACGCGTCGTCGGACAACACCGCCAGGGGTTCTGCTGCCGCGGTCTGTTCTTCCGCCAGGCTCATGGTCATCGCCTACTCATGTCGCAGCCAGATGAATTCGGTGACGGCGCTGCCCGCCTCGTGGGCCTTCGTCTCGTACTTGGTGGTCGGCCGCACCACCGAGATCGGGAGCCTGCTCGCGGGGTCGACGCGGCGCAGCCGCGGCTCGGCATCGCCGACGGCACCGATGTGCTCGGCGTAGCCGGGGTGGTCCGTCGCCGCATGCAGGACACCACCAGGGAGTAACCGGTCGGCGATCAGGCCAACCGTGCCCGGCTGCAAAAACCGGCGCTTGTGGTGGCGGGCCTTCGGCCAGGGGTCGGGGAAGAAGACGCGGACTCCGGTCAGCGAGCGCGGCGGGATCAGCCGCTGCAGCACGTCAACGCCGTTGCCGCGGATCAAGCGGATGTTGCCGACCCCTTCGCGGTCGATCGCGCACAGCAGTTGCGCCAGCCCGCGCTTGTAGATCTCCACCGCGATCACATCTATATCGGGTTCGGCCTTGGCCATCGCCACGGTCGAGGTGCCGCTGCCGCAACCGATCTCGAGCACCAGGGGCGCCTCGCGGCCAAACCATGCGCGGGTGTCCAGTGCCGGCTCCATGCCGCCTTCGTCCGTCGCGGACTGGGTGCCGACGGAGAGGCCCAGCTGCGGCCACAGCCGTTCCCAGGTCTGCCGCTGGGCGTCGGAAAGGGCGGATCGCCGGGAGCGAAAGGTCGATGCCGGAAGAAGGCGCTGGTCGCGACGGTCGTCCGATTCCTCCTGGGGCACGGCGCGCCATACTCCCACCCCGGGTTGCGCATGCATTTGTCCATGGTGGCGCATAAACGTGTGATGTAGCCGCCCCTGGTCCGGATTGATACCCAACAGTTGCCTTCAGCTGGTAACAGTCAGACGGTGGCTCGCATCAAAGTGACGCAAGTGCCACCATTCGGTGGGACCCGACCGGCCCCCGGGTCGGATCCATCGAACCGAACGTGAAGCATGAGGGGACGATGAGGGGACAAGGACACCAGGATTTCGTCGACGAACTGGCGGGATTCGCCGCCGGCCACCCCGACCCGCGCGTGACGGCGATCGCGGAGCGGACGGCCGCGCCGCTGGCCGTGCTCGTTCGTGGCCGCCCCGGCGTCGGGCGCGGCACCGTCGCCCGGGCGCTGGCCCGCGCCGGCGCCGCCGCGGGCATCGCGGTGAGCACGGCGGATGGCCGTGCTGCCGACGTCGTCGTCCAGGTGCTCGCCGAGGTGGCCAAGCCCGAAGACGCCGACGCGATCGCCGGCGCCGGGCGCCCGGTGCTTGCGGTGCTGAACAAGGCGGACCTGGTCGGGTCGCTGTCGGGCGGGGACGGGCCGATCGCGGCGGCGCGCAGCCGCTGTGCGGAGCTGACCGCCCGGATCGGTGTGCCCATGCTGCCGGTGAGCGGCCTGCTCGCGGTCGCCGCGCTCGACGGCCTGGACGACTCGTTGTGGTCGGCGCTGCGGACGCTGGCCGCGCATCCGGGCGCCGCCGAGTGCCTCGACGGCTCTTTCACCGGGTTCTTGGCGGCCGACAACCCCCTGTCGACCAGCGTGCGGATGCGGTTGCTGAACAGCCTGGACCTGTTCGGCATCGCGCTCGGGGTCGCGGCGGCGCGGCAGGGCAGGACCACCGCGCAGCTACGGGCCCTGCTGCGCCGGACGAGCGGGATCGACGCCGTCCTGTCCAAGATCTCGGTCGCCGGCGCCGAGGCGCGCTACCGGCGGGTGCTGGACGCCGCCGCGGAGCTCGAGGCCCTGGCGGTCGGTGACGAGACGATCGGCGCGTTCCTGTCCCACGACGACACCGTGGTCGCACGGATGGCGGCGGCCGTCGACCTTGCCGAGGCGGCCGGGCTGAACCCGGGCGTGGCGGGGCCCGCCGACTGGGACCGCGACCCGTCCGCGCACCTGCCGCGGGCGGTGCGGTGGCAGCGTTACAGCCGCACAACCTCGAGCGAGCTGCACCGCGCCTGCGGCGACGACATCGCGCGGGGATCGATGCGCCTGTGGTCGCGGGCCTGCGGGTCGCTGCCGGGGGACTGGCGGTGAGCGCCGACACGCCCGATGATCCGATTGCCCGAGTGGACGCCCTGGTTGCGAGCATCGGGCCGGAGCTGGACCCTCCCGCCGTGCACCGCCGCGACGTGGTGCTGGTGACGGGACCGTGGCTGGCGGGGGTGAGCGCGGTGGCCGCGGCGCTGCGGGAACGGCTGCCGGGGCACAAGTTCGTCGAGTCGTCGGAGTTGGGGCCCGGCGACGTGCCGCTGGCCGTGGTGTTCGTGGTTTCCGCGGCGGCGCACCTCACGCCGTCCGACTGCGCGCTGCTGGACGCCGCCGCCGCGCACACCGATGCGGTGGTGGCGGCGGTGTCGAAGATCGACGTGCATCGGGGCTGGCGCGACGTCCTGGCCGCCGACCGCGAGACGCTGGCCGCGCATGCGCCGCGCTACGCCGGGGTGCCTTGGGTGGGCGCGGCCGCGCAACCCGACCTGGGCGAGCCGATCGTCGACGACCTGGCGGAGGCCGTCTCGGCGCGGCTGGCAGACCCGGAGCTCGATCGCCGAAACAGGCTGCGGGCCTGGGAGTCTCGGCTGGCCACCGTCGCGGAACGGTTCGACCGCCAGGCCGACGGCGCGGGGCGCCGGGCGCGGGTGGAAGCGTTGCGCGACGAGCGCAGCACCGCGCTGCGGCAGCGGCGCGAGGCGAGGACCGAGCGCACCGTCACGCTGCGCGGTCAGATCCAGCAGGCGCGCGTTCAGCTGTCGCACTTCGCGCGCAACCGGTGTTCGTCGGTGCGCAGCGAGCTGCAGGAAGACGCCGCCGGTCTGTCCCGGCGCAGCATGGCCGGCTTCGAGGCCCACACCCGCGGCCGGCTGGACGAGGTGGTGGCCGAGGTGAACGAGGGCACCGCCACCCATCTCGCGGACGTCGCGCAGGTGGTGGGCGTCGCGACGGCCCTGCCGCCCCTCGAGCAGCTGCCGACGGTCGACGTCCCGCCGCCCCCGCTGAAAGCGCGGCGGCACGAGACCTGGCTGATGTTGCTGCTGGGCGCCGGGTTCGGCCTGGGCGTGGCGCTGACCCTGAGCCGGCTGATGGGCGGGCTGGCCGCTCGGCTCAGCCCCGCCCTGTCGGTGGCCGCGGCGGTCACATGCGTGGCGATCGGCCTGGCGGTCACCCTGCTGGTCATCCACATCCGCAGCCTGCTGCGGGACCGGGCGCTGCTCGACCGCTGGGCGGGGGACGTCACCTCCTCGCTGCGGTCGGTGGCCGAGGAGCTGGTCGCCACCCGCGTCCTGGTCGCCGAGTCGGTGCTCAGCAAGGCCGTGTTGGCCCAGGACGAGGTCGAAAACGCCCAGGTGAGCGACCAGGTCGACGCCATCGACCGCGAGCTGCGCGCGCACGCCACGGCCGCGTCGCGGGACGCCGCCGCCCGGGACCGCGAGCTGCCGACGGTGCTGGCGGCCCTCGAGGCGGTGCGTGCGGAACTCGGTGAAGCGGGTATATCTACGTCCGACGATTCCGTTTCGGACGTGGAAAAAGCCGCGGCGGACGAGGCAACCGAAAAACCCGCTTCTTTCAGCGGTGATGCGGATGCCGGGGAAGCTTCTGAATCGTTGCTGTGAGAAGGCTTATACCTGCCCGAGGCTTCCCCGACAAGGTGCTCACGATAACCTGTAGTTAACGCCACCATTCAAGCAGCTGTGTGGTCGAGCACATACGCAATTGAAGAGATGTACGAGTACGCAGAAGGATTCAGGAGATTTCGATGACCTCAGCGACCATTCCCGGTTTGGACACCGCGCCCACCAACCATCAGGGGCTGCTGTCGTGGGTACGGGAGGTCGCCGAGCTCACTCAGCCTGAGCGCGTGGTGTTCACCGACGGCTCCGCCGAAGAGTTCGACCGGCTGGCCGGCGAGCTGGTCGAGGCCGGCACGTTCACGAAGCTGAACGAGAAGAAGCACCCCAATTCCTACCTGGCGTTGTCGGACCCGTCGGACGTTGCGCGTGTCGAGTCGCGGACCTTCATCTGCTCCGAGCGCGAGATCGACGCCGGCCCCACCAACAACTGGATGGACCCGGGCGAGATGCGGGCGCTGATGACCGACCTGTACCGCGGCTGCATGCGCGGCCGCACCATGTACGTGGTCCCGTTCTGCATGGGCCCGCTCGGCGCCGACGACCCCAAGCTGGGCGTCGAGATCACCGACTCGGAGTACGTCGTCGTCTCCATGCGCACGATGACCCGGATGGGCAAGGCCGCCCTGGAGAAGATCGGCGACGACGGGTTCTTCGTCAAGGCGCTGCACTCGGTGGGCGCCCCGCTCGAGCCCGGCCAGAAGGACGTGCCGTGGCCGTGCAACGACACCAAGTACATCACCCACTTCCCGGAGACCCGCGAAATCTGGAGCTACGGCTCCGGCTACGGCGGGAACGCCCTGCTGGGCAAGAAGTGCTATTCGCTGCGCATCGCCTCGGCGATGGCCCACGACGAGGGCTGGCTGGCCGAGCACATGCTGATCCTCAAGCTGATTTCCCCGGAGAACAAGGCGTACTACTTCGCCGCCGCGTTCCCGTCGGCCTGCGGCAAGACCAACCTCGCGATGCTGCAGCCGACCATCCCGGGCTGGCGCGCCGAGACCCTGGGCGATGACATCGCCTGGATGCGGTTCGGCAAGGACGGCCGGCTGTACGCGGTCAACCCGGAGTTCGGCTTCTTCGGGGTGGCGCCGGGCACCAACTGGAAGTCCAACCCCAACGCGATGCGCACCATCGCGGCGGGCAACACCGTGTTCACCAACGTCGCACTGACCGACGACGACGAGGTGTGGTGGGAAGGCCTGGAGGGCGAGCCGGACCACCTGATCGACTGGAAGGGCCAGGACTGGTACATCCGCGAGACGGAAACCAAAGCCGCCCACCCGAACTCGCGGTACTGCACCCCGATGTCGCAGTGCCCCATCCTGGCGCCGGAGTGGGACGACCCGCAGGGCGTGCCGATCTCGGGGATACTGTTCGGCGCCCGCCGCAAGACCACGGTGCCGCTGGTGACGCAGGCCCGCGACTGGCAGCACGGCGTGTTCATGGGCGCCACCATGGGCAGCGAGCAGACCGCCGCCGCCGAGGGCAAGGTCGGCACGGTGCGCCGCGACCCGATGGCCATGCTGCCGTTCCTGGGCTACCACGTCGGTGACTACTTCCAGCACTGGCTCGACCTGGGCAAGAACTCCGACGAGTCCAAGCTGCCGAAGGTGTTCTTCGTCAACTGGTTCCGCCGCGGCGAACAGGGCGAGTTCCTCTGGCCGGGCTTCGGCGAGAACAGCCGCGTGCTGAAGTGGATCGTCGACCGCATCGAGCACCGGGCCGGCGGTCAGGACACCCCGATCGGCATCGTGCCGACCGCGGCCGACCTGGATCTCGACGGCCTGGACGTCGAGGCCGAAGACGTCACGAAGGCGCTCGCGGTCAACGCCGCCGAGTGGCGCGAAGAGCTGCCCCTGATCGAGGAGTGGTTCGAGTTCGTCGGCGAGAAGCTGCCCACCGGCGTCAAGGACGAGTTCGAGGCGCTCAAGCAGCGGCTGGCCGACGCCGGCTAGCTAGCGCCTGCGGTCCCCACCCGCGCGCCGGGTGGGGCTGGTCCTCTTCTCCGCGTACATCAATTCGTCTGCCCGGGCCAGCAATTCGTCCAGGGTCGCGTGCTCGGCGACGGGCGCCTGCACCAGGCCGATGCTGGCGGACAGCCGGTAGGTGCGGTCGCTGGTCTCGTTGAAAGTGTGGAACGCCTCGGCGAGCCGTTCCTTGACCTCCGCCGTGCCGGCGTCGCGTTCGGTGATCATGACGCAGAATTCGTCGCCGCCGAGGCGGGCGACAATGTCGGACTCGCGCCGCACCTGGCGCAGCACCTCGGCGACGTCCTTGATCAGCGCGTCGCCGACGTCGTGTCCCTGTTCGTCGTTGACCCGCTTGAGCCCGTCGACGTCGAGGAAGGCGAGCACGCAGTTGTGCCCGAGGTGGTGCGCCCCGCGAAGCTTCTGCTCGGCCAGCAGGTAGAAGCCGCGGCGATTGCTGAGCCCGGTCAGCTCGTCGGTGACCGACAGCCGGCTGATCTCCTCGTTGGCCCTTTCCAGCTCGGCGGTGCGGTCGCGCACCCGCTGTTCCAGTTCGGAGTAGACCGCGACGTTCTCCATGGCGATCGACGTCGAATCGGCGAGGGCCTGCAGCAGGCGCACCTCCTGCTCGGACGGCGGATGCCGGTGCGCCCAGTAGTTGCCGATCGCCCCGATCGGGTCGAGCTTGCGGATCGGGACCATCACCAGGCTCTTGACGAAGGTCGCGCGGTAAAGGCCTTGCGGGATACGGGAATCCCGGTAGATGTCCGGGATGATCGCGGCCTCGCGGTTGCGCATCGCCCACCCGCTGACGCAGATCTCGATCGGGAAGCGGCTGCCCTTCCACAGCGGTGCGATGGCATCCTCGTCGGCGTAGTAGCAGGCGTCGTCGTCGCGCAGGACGAAAGTGGCGCCGTCGCAGCCGGTGAGCTCACGCGCCGAGGTCCGGACGATGCGCTGAATTTCCGGCAGGCTGCGCGCCAGCGACAATTCCTGGACCGCCTGCAGCAGGCGCTCCATGCCGTCGACATAGTCGTAAACGCCGAGTCGGCCGGTCGGCGAGCAGCACGCGGCGGGGGCGGACAGGCGCTCAGCCGCCTCCATGGGCACCTCCGTACCAAGACCGACCGGCCGCTCCGAAACCGCGTCGTGCAAGGGACGGTACCTCAACCCGATCGGCGCTGCACGAGTACCGATCCGGGGCCCGCGGCCCCGGCGCCCGACCACTTGACACCCGTCAAGTTTTTCGGCGGTACAGTCTGCCCATGCAGATTCGCGAGTACCTCGGCGCCGGCAAGGCCGCCGTCATCCTCCACCCCTCCGGCACGGTCATCACCTTCGACGAGCTCGAGGCGCGGGCCAACCGGCTGGCCCATTACTTCCGGCGGGCCGGCCTCGTCGAGGGCGACGCCGTCGCGATCCTGATGGAGAACAACGAACACATCCACGCGGTGATGTGGGCGGCGCGGCGCAGCGGCCTGTACTACGTGCCGATCAACACGCACCTGACAGCGGCCGAGGCCGCCTACATCATCGACAACAGCGCCGCCAAGGCGATCATCGGGTCGGCGGCGCTGCGCAAGACGTGCGAGAACCTGGCCGAGCACCTGCCCGGCGGCCTGCCCGGGCTGCTGCTGATCGCCGACGACGAACTCCAGGGCTGGCAGCGCTACCCCGAATGCGTTGCGGGCGAGCCCGACACCCCGATCGACGACGAACTCGAGGGCGACCTGCTGCAGTATTCGTCGGGCACCACCGGCCGGCCCAAGGGCATCAAACGCGAACTGCCGCACGTTCCGCCGTCCGAGGCGCCCGGCATGATGTCGGCGCTGGTGAGCTTCTGGATGAACCCGGACTCGATCTACCTGAGCCCGGCGCCGCTGTATCACACGGCGCCCTCGGTGTGGTCGATGAGCGCGCAGGCCGGCGGGGTCACGACGGTGGTGCTGGAGAAATTCGATGCCGAGGGCTGCCTCGACGCCATCCAGCGTCACCGCGTCACGCACGGCCAGTTCGTCCCGGCGATGTTCACCCGCATGCTGAAACTGCCTGAGGCGGTGCGTAATTCGTACGACCTGTCCAGCCTGCAGCGGGTCATGCACGCGGCGGCGCCCTGCCCGGTGGAGATCAAGAAGCAGATGATGGACTGGTGGGGGCCGATCATCGACGAGTACTACGCCTCCTCCGAGGCGCACGGGTCGACGCTGATCACCGCCGAAGAGTGGCTGGCGCACCCCGGCTCGGTCGGCAAACCGATGGGGGGCGCCCTGCACATCCTCGACGAGAACGGCAACGAGCTGCCGCCCGGGCAGGCCGGAGAGATCTACTTCGAGGGCGGATATTCGTTCGAATACCTCAACGACCCCACGAAAACCGCGGCCTCCCGCAGCAAGCACGGCTGGGCCACCGTCGGCGACATCGGCTACCTCGACGAGGAGGGCTACCTGTACCTGACCGACCGGCGCCACCACATGATCATCTCGGGCGGGGTGAACATCTACCCGCAGGAGGCCGAAAACCTCTTGGTCACCCACCCGAAGGTGTTGGACGCGGCCGTGTTCGGGGTTCCCGACGACGAGATGGGGCAACGCGTGCTCGCCGCCGTGCAGACCGTCGACCCGGGTGACGCCACCGACGAATTCGGCGACGAGCTGCTGGCCTGGCTGCGAGACCGACTGGCGCACTACAAATGTCCGAAATCGATCGCGTTCGAGACGCAATTGCCGCGCACCGACACCGGCAAGCTCTACAAGAACGGGCTGATCGAGAAATACTCGGTGTGACCCATGCTCCAGGTGGTGGACCTGGCGAGCCCGCCGGATGCCGGTCCCGCATCCCCGCCGGGGGTGATCCTGGCGCACGGCGCCGCTTCCGACCTCGAGCGCTGTGAATCCTGGCTGGAGGCAGCGACTTTCACCGTCACCGAGGACCGCTGTCACGATCGGCGGGCGATCACGGTCGAGTCGGTTCCCGACGCGCTCGCGCGGCTGACCGCGCGGTGTCGTCGTTGGCCGCACGCCAGCAGCCTCTGTGACGATGTGCTGCGCGGGGTGGACCCGGGCGGCCCGGCGCTGGCTGGGGTGGTGATCGAATCGCTGGCGTACTCGACCCTGCAGGCCGGACCCGAATTCGCGCGCTGGCTGGGCGAACGCGGTCCGGCCGAGATGCCCGACATCGCCGACCCGGTGCTGGCCCACCGCGACGGCGACACCGTGTGCATCGCGTTCAACCGGCCGCAGCGCCACAACGCGTTTTCCACCGACGCCCGCGCCGCGCTTCTGGAGGCGCTGACCGTCGCGCTACTGGACCCGTCCGTGTCCGGGATCGTGTTGCGCGGCAACGGGCCGTCGTTCTGCAGCGGGGGCGACCTCGCCGAGTTCGGCACCTTCGCCGACCCCGCGAGCGCGCACCTGGCCCGCACCCGGCACAGCCCCGCGCTGGCGCTCGTCGCGCTGACCGCCCGGCTCGGTGACGCCTGCCGGGCCGAGGTGCACGGCCGCGTGCTGGGCAGCGGGCTGGAGATGGCGGCGTTCTGCGGATGGGTGGCCGCGCGGGAGGATTCGGTGTTCGGCCTTCCCGAACTCGAGCTGGGGCTGATCCCCGGCGCCGGCGGGACGCTCAGCGTCACCCGCCGAATCGGCCGGTGGCGCACCGCCTATCTCGTGCTGTCCGGGCGCACCATCGACGCCGAAACGGCGCTGGCCTGGGGTCTGGTCGACGCGATCCGCGACTAGAACTCGCCTAAAGCGTTGTCAGAAGCCGGAATACGTCGTGGTCGTGGTCGACGGCAGGTTCGAGACGGCGATCACGCCGATCGCCACATACAGGATCACCATGATCACCGCGAACACCGCGCCCGCGATGGCGCCGATGATGGCCCATTTCTTGGCGTTGTCGGCGGCGGCCTGCGCCTCGGCGTAGCGCCCCTGGGACCAGAGTCCGGACACCTTGGTGGAGTAGACGATCGACACGATTCCGAACGGCAGACAGCACAGCACGGTGCACAGGATGGCCCAGACGAGGTAGTTGTCCGGCTCCTGCTGGCCCGGCCAGCCCGGTTGCGGCGCCTGCCAACCCGGCTGCTGGCCCGGCCAACCCGGTTGCTGGCCCTGCCAACCCGGCGGCTGCCCCTGCCCACCGGGCGGCTGACCCTGCCATTCCGGCTGCTGACCCTGCCATTCCGGCGAGCCTTCGTACGGCCCTGGGGGATAACTCATGGCAGCCGACTTTCCTTCGTCGCAGTGACTTTTACTCCCGCGCCGCTTTGCTGGTGCCAGAAGTCAGGCAAATATACAGCACACCAGGGCGTCAAGCCCGCACATTCGGACTCAGATGCCACCGCGCGCGACGAGCTGCCCGGCGATCACGTTGCGCTGAATCTCGTTGGTGCCCTCGCCGACGATCATCAGGGGCGCGTCGCGGAAGTAACGCTCCACGTCGTATTCGCATGAGTAGCCGTAGCCGCCGTGAATCCGCACGGCGTTCAGCGCGATCTCCATCGCCACTTCGGAGGCGAACAGCTTGGCCATGCCCGCCTCCATGTCGCAGCGCTCGCCGCTGTCGTACCGCTCGGCGGCGTAGCGGGTGAGCTGACGGGCGGCGGTCAACTTGGTCGCCATGTCGGCCAGGTAGTTGCCCACCGACTGGTGCTTCCAGATCGGCCGGCCGAAGCTCTCCCGCTGCTGCGCATAGGCCAGCGCGTCCTCGAGCGCCGCGGTGCCCACGCCCAGCGCGCGGGCGGCGACCTGGATGCGCCCCGTTTCCAGGCCCTTCATCATTTGCGAAAAGCCCTCGCCCATCCGGCCGCCCAGCACCGCCGACTCCGGCGCGGAGAAGTCGTCGAACGACAACTCGCAGGATTCGACGCCCTTGTAGCCCAGCTTGGGCAGGTCTCGCGACACCGTCAGGCCCGGGCCGTGCTGGACGAGCACGATCGAGATGCCCCGATGTCGCGGCGCGGCGTTCGGATCGGTCTTGCACAGCAGCGCGATCAGATCGGACCTCCGCGCGTTGCTGATCCACGTCTTGGCGCCGTTGATGCGCAGGCCGCCCGTACCGTCGGGTAGGGCCGTCGTCGTCATGTTCTGCAGGTCCGAGCCGCCGCCCGGCTCCGTCAACGCCATGGTGGCCCGCAGCTCGCCGGTCGCCATCGACGGCAGGTAGGCCCGCTTCTGCTCCTCGGTCCCGAACAGCGTCAGCAGCTTTGCCACCACTGTGTGCCCGCCCATCGCCCCGGCCAGGCTCATCCACCCGCGGGCCAATTCCTCGGTGACCCGCACGTAGCACGGCATGGAGACCGGCGAACCGCCGTACTCCTCGGGAATCGCCAGGCCGTAGATGCCGATCCGCTTCATCTGCTCGATCCACGCCTCGGGATAGGTGTTGGCGTGCTCGATCTCACGGACCGTCGGTTTGACGTCCCGGTCGATGAACGCCCGCACCGTGGCGACGAGCATCTCTTCTTCGTCGTTCAGCTCACTTCTCACGTGTGCCATATTGGCCCCGTGACTTTTGCGTATGTACGGGAGGGCGGGCCCTACTTCGACGACCTCTCCGTCGGTCAGGTCTTCGACTGGGCGCCGGTGATCACGCTGTCCTCGGGATTGGCCGCGGCGCACCAGGCGATCGTGGGGGATCGGCTGCGGCTCGCCCTGGACGCCGGGCTGTGCGCCGCCGTGACCGGCCTGCCCGCCCCGCTGGCGCATCCGGCGCTGGTCTGCGATGTGGCGATCGGGCAGTCGACGCTGGCCACCCAGCGTGTCAAGGCCAACCTGTTCTACCGCGGCCTGGCGTTTCACCGGTTCCCGGTCATCGGCGACTCCCTGTACACCCGCACGGAAGTGGTTGGGCTGCGGGCGAACTCACCCAAGCCGGGTCGCGCTCCGACCGGGATGGCGGCGCTGCGGATGACCACCGTCGACCAGGACGACCGGCTGGTGCTCGACTTCTACCGCTGCGGCATGTTGCCCGCCGGCCCCGACTGGCGGCCCGACGAGGCGCCGCACGACGACCTGTCCACCATCGGCGCCGACGCGCCCGGCCCCGAAGTCGACCCGACCGCGCACTGGGACGGCGAGGTCTTCCGGAACAAGGTGCCAGGTCCCCACTTCGAGCCGGGCCTGGCCGGTGCGGTGCTGCACAGCACCGGCGACGTCGTAAGCAGCGCCCCGGAGCTCGCCCGGCTCACGCTGAATATCGCCGCCACCCATCATGATTCGCGGGTCGGCGGGCGACGGCTGGTGTACGGCGGCCACACCATCGGGCTGGCGCTCGCGCAGGCGAGCCGGCTGCTGCCCAACCTGGTTACGGTGCTGGGCTGGGAATCCTGCGATCACACCGGTCCCGTCCACGAGGGCGACACCGTCTACAGCGAGTTGCACGTCGAGTCGGCCGAGCCGACCCGGCACGGTGGCGTGCTGCGGCTGCGGTCGCTGGTCTACGCGGCGGGCGAGCCGGACCGTGCGGTGCTGGACTGGCGATTCAGCGCGCTCCAGTTCTAGGACCGCCACGCGCACAATGGGAGGCGTGAGCTCGGCTACGTCGACGTGGGGGAGCAGCGGGCTGGCCTACCTGACCGGCCTGCCGGGCGGGCCGCCCGACTTCTCCCGCGCGAACGTGCTCTGGCACGCCCGGCGGGTGGCAACGGCCGTCGGCGAGCGGCTGGACGTCGCGGTCGACGCCGCCGACCTGCTGGCCGGGCGGGCCGCGCTGCTGGGCCTGACCCGCGGCGGCCGGGTCTCCGCCGGGGGCGCCACCCGATTGCTGACGGCCGCCGACGGCTGGTGCGCGATCACGCTGTCGCGGCCCGACGACGTCGCTGCCGTCCCCGCCCTCGTGCAGAGCGACGACGTGGGGGCGGACCCGTGGCCGGCGGTGCGGCACTGGGCGGCAACGCATCACCGCTCCGCGGTCGTTGAGCGAGCGGCCCTGCTCGACATCCCGGCGGCCGCCCTGAGCGAGGCCGCGGCCGCGGCCCCGCGGATCCGACCGTGGGGCGCCCGCGGGCCGGCGCGCGACGTCGGCGGTCTGCTGGTCGCCGACCTGTCCTCGATGTGGGCCGGTCCGCTCTGCGGACAGCTGCTGGCGCGCGCCGGGGCGACAGTCGTCAAAGTCGAAAGCCCACGCCGACCCGACGGCACCCGGGCCGGGAACCAGGCCTTCTTCCATTGGATGAACGGTGAAAAGCTCTCCTATTGCGTCGATTTCGACACCAACGCCGACGAATTGCACGAGCTGCTTGCCGTCGCCGACATCGTGATCGAAGGCTCGCGGCCCGCGGCGCTGACGCGGCGCCGCCTCGGGCCGCACGACATCGAGCCAAGGCAGGGGCGAATCTGGTTGCGCATCACCGGCTATGACGGCGCCAGGCCAGGGTTCGGTGACGACGCCGCGGTGGCCGGCGGCCTGGTCGGCGTCGCCGCCGACGGACCGGTGTTCTGCGCCGACGCCATCGCCGATCCGCTGACGGGGCTGGAGGCGACGCGGTTGGTGGCCGATTCGCTGGGCCGCGGCGGCGGCGAACTGATCGAGGTCGCGATGGCCGCGGTCGCCGCCGGTTACGCGGCGCTGCCGACGCAGGCGTCGGTGTCGAACCGGCCCGCGCCGCCCCCGCGTGTTCCGCAGGCTGCCCGCCGGTCGGCACGGCTGGGCGCCGACCACGAGGCCGTGCGCCGGATCGTGGCCGAAAGGAGTTGCCGGCGATGCTGATTCGTCGCGCGACTCTGCTGGACGGGACGACCACCGACATCCGGTTCGGCACCCGCATCGACGAAATGGGCGACGGGCTGGCCGCCGAGACCGGCGAGGGCGTGCTCTACGCCGGTGGGGGCACCGTCCTGCCCGGCCTGCACGACCACCACGTGCACGTGCGTTCGGCCGCCTCGGCCCTGGATTCGTTCTTCGTCGGGCCACCGGGTGTCAGCACCAAATACGAACTGGCACAACTGCTGTCGAACGCGACGCCGGGCCCCGACGGCTGGATTCGCGCCATCGGCTATCACGAGTCGGTCGCGGGCGATCTGGACCGGGACGCGCTCGACGCGATGGTGCGCACCGCCCCGGTGCGCATTCAGCACCGCAGCGGGGTGCTGTGGATCCTCAACTCCGAGGCGCTGGGCCGGATTGGGCTTTCCGAACATCCCGACGGGCGCCTGCGCAGCGCGGACCACGGCTGGTCGGACCTGCTGCAGCGGCGCGAGAGCGACCTGGCGGAGCTGAGCCGGCGAATCACCGCCACCGGCGTCACCGGCGTCACCGACGCCACCCCCGACCTCGACGCCGACGACATGGTGTCACTCGTGGTGGCGCACCGGCACGGCGAGTTCCGGCCACGACCGAGTTTCCTGTCCCCGGGCAAGATCATCCTGCACGACGACCGCCTCGACCTCGACGCCCTGACCGACTGGATCGGAGACCACCACGACACGGGCAGGCCCGTCGCCGTGCACTGCGTGACCGCGGCCCAGCTGGTGGTCACCATCGCCGCGCTGCGGTCGGCCGGCAGCCATCCACGAGATCGGATCGAGCACGCCGCCGTGGTGCCGCAGGACAACGTGGCCGACCTCGCCGAGCTGGGTGTCACCGTGGTGACGCAACCCAACCTCGTTGCCGAGCGCGGCGACCACTACCTCGCCGACGTCCCCACCGCCGAGCAACCCGAGCTGTGGCGGGTGGCCTCCCTGCTGGAGGCGACGGTGCCGGTGGCCCTGTCCACCGACATGCCGTTCGGCCACGGCGACCCCTGGACGGCGATGCGCGCCGCCGTCCACCGCACCACTGTCAGCGGCGCCGTGCTGAACCCCAACGAATGTGTCTCCGCCCGAGAGGCTTTGACGATGTTCCTCGGCCGGCCGGACCGGCCGGGCCAGCCGCGCACCGTGGCGGTCGGAGAGCCGGCGGACCTCTGTGTGCTGAGCGAGCCGCCGGCGACGGCGCTGGCCGAGCTGGACGCAGGCATGGTGGCGGCCACCATCATCGGCGGTGAACTCGTCTACTTCTCGATGTGACCGGCGATCACGGCGCGGTGGCCAGGGCGGCGCGCAGCATTGCACACTGGCTGTCGAAAAATCGCTGCGACACTTGCGCTTTGGGCACGATCAGGTCGAAGCCGTGGAAGGCGCCCGGGATCGTCTCGACCTGGCACGGCACCCCGGCGGCCGTCAGCCGGTCCGCGTACGCCAGGTCCTCGTCGTGGAACAGGTCATGCGTGCCGACTCCGATCCAGGCCGGCGGCAGCCCGCTCAGGTCGTCGCGCCGCCCCGGCACCGCGGCCTGCGGGTCGGCGTCGCCGAGATACGCCGACCAGCCAAACTGGTTGCTGCGGTTGTCCCACAGCCGATAGTTCGAGCTGGGGGCGGTGGCCGAACTCCGGTCGTCGAGCATCGGATACGTCAGCAGCTGGAACGCGGGGCTCACCTCGGCGCGGTCGCGGGCGAGCAGCGCCAGGGCCGCGGCCAGGCCGCCGCCGGCGCTGGCCCCGCCGATGGCCACCCGGTACCGGTCCACGGACGGCAGATTCGCCAGCCAGGTCAACGCCGAATAGCAGTCCTCCAGCGGCACCGGGTACGGATGTTCGGGCGCCAGGCGGTATTCCACCGATGCGACGGTGATGCCCAGCCGGCGGCTGAACCCACTGCAGAGCCGGTCGTCCTGTTCGGCGGTGCCGATCACGTATCCGCCGCCGTGGATCCACAGCAGCGCCGGGGCCGGTCCCGCGACGCCGGCCGGCCGGAACAGCCGGACGCCGGCCCCCGAACCCAGCGTGATGACCTCGACATCGCGGACGGGCTTACTGAGGCGGCTGCGCAACGCGATCCCGGCCCGCATCAGCGGCAGCGTGCGGGGACCGACGAGTCGGCGCGGGGCGAATCGGGCGATCCGCTGCAGGTCAGGGTGAACATCGGCGTTCGGCACCGCATCAGTATCACCGACGCGGAAAACCGCGCGGCCTGCTATCAGTGATATGCGGGGGTCGGACATGGGAGGCAAACGTGACCGGGAACGTCCCGAGGCTCGCTGCGCGGTTCGTCGACACCGCGCTCGGCAAGATACGCGTGCAGGTCAGCCCGGGCACCGGCGCCGCGGTGCTGCTGTGGCCCAGCCTGTTGATGACCGGGGACCTGTGGTCCGGCCAGGCCGCCCGGTTCGGGGCGAGCCACCGCCTGGTGCTGATCGACCCGCCCGGCCACGGCGGCAGCGAGCCGCTCCGGTCGGCCTTCACGTTCACCGACTGCGCGAGCTGCGTCGTCGACCTGCTGGACGGGCTCGGCATCGAGAAGGCCCACTTCGTCGGCAATTCCTGGGGCGGCATGATCGGCGCCACGTTCGCGGCGCTGCACCCCGATCGCCTCGACCGCGCCGTCCTGATGAACTGCACGGCGTCGAAGGCGGGCGCCGTTCAGAAGGCGAAATACGCGGCCATGTTGCGCGCGGCGGCGCTGCTGGGCGGCATCCGGCCGCCCCTGACGCGGTCGGCCCTGCGCGCCTTCCTCGGCCCGACGACGCTGCGCGCCCGGCCGGACGTGGTCGAGACCGTGCGCGCCGGCCTGCGGGCGGTCGACATCGATTCGGCCCGCTGGGCGGTCCGCAGCGTGGTCCCCGCCCGGCCCGACCAGCACGCGCTGCTGGGAACCATCGCGGCCCCGGTCCTGGTGGTCGCCGGCGCGGAGGACGCCACTTTTCCCGTCGCGGAGACTCGGGCCATGGCGGAGTCGATCCCCGGTGCGTCGTTTCGCGTGCTCGACGGCATCGCGCACCTGGCGGCGCTGGAAGACCCCGCCCGGGTCAACGACGTACTTGAGGCCTTCCTGTTCGGCGCCCCCGCTTGATCCGCGAGAACGCGTGTGGCAAGGGAGTTCTGCCGAATCCCCGGCGGGACTGAACCATTCCGCGCCCTGGCGCGTAGCCCAAAGGCGGTGGATTAGCCGCACGAAGATCGGGGTATCGGTGGAATGCTGGCGAGCGCGGCACGCGTCAGCGTTTCGTCGTCGCAACGTCCCTCACCGGGACCGAGCGTGGACCGCCCGGGCGGGCAGGACGCGAGGGACGTGAATGCTGGGTCATCTCTACGATCAGGCACTCGGCGGCGAGCGATGTTGGATTCGCCACGACGACGGGGAGCTGCGGCCGCTCCCGGCGCACCGCTGGTTGGGGGTGCGATGTCCCGACGACGTATGTCCCGGTGATGGATCTGAGGACGCCTTCGACGAAGTCTTCGACGAAGCCGTCACCCAGATGTGCACCGGGCCGACGATCGAATTGGGTTGCGGCCCGGGCAGACTGGTGGCCCGGCTGATCCAGCGGGGGATACCGGCCCTGGGCATCGACCGCTCCGTCGCCGCGATTCGGCTGGCGGGACGCGGCGGCGCGCCGGCCCTGCTGGGCGATGTGTTCGACCCGCTGCCCGGCATGGGTCTTTGGCAGACGGTATTGCTGGTCGACGGCAACGTCGGCCTCGGCGGAGACCCGTGCCGCATCCTGGGACGGGCGGCAGAGCTGCTGGCCCGGGGCGGGCGGTGCGTCGCCGAATTCGACGCCGAGAACATCGGCATCCGTGCGCGCTGGGTCCGGCTGGAGTCCGCGGGCGAGGTCGGACCCTGGTTTCGGTGGGCGTCGGTCGGCGTGGACAGCGCCGCGGCGCTCGCGGCGCAGGTCGGTCTGACGCTGACCGGTCTCCGTCTGATCGGCGATCGCGTAATCGCGTGTCTGGCGTCCATGTGAGCGTGTCGCGGCCGGCCGTCTCTTGGTCGAATGGCAAACGCCGCCGTCTCCGCGAGCACGGCAAATCGGCACACGGCAACCGCAGCCCCAGCGTGTTTCCGACGCCGGATGATGGGTCGACGCAAACGTCAGTTTCGGACCTGGCCCCGGGGGTACGCTGCCCTCACACGACGGCAAGGAGGCCGAGTATGACTTCGTGCGCGAAATGGTTGCTGCGGGCACGTCCCGGCGACTACGCGCTGGCCTTGAGCGTCGCGGGTGCGTCGCTGCCGGTGGTCGGCAAGCACCTCGAGCCCCTGGGCGGCCTCACGGCGATGGGCATCTGGGGCGCCCGGCACGCACCCGACTTCCTCTCCGGCATGACCAAGCCGCGTCAGGCGAAGGAAGCCGCCGAGTCGCTGCGCGGCGATGACGTCAGCATTCAGGACGTGTCCGTCGCGGCGCTGCGGGGCATCGTGTCGGCCGCCGACCTGGAGCTGGAATGGCCCGCGGCGGTACGGACGCCGCCGATCTGGGACGCGATGCGCCAGCGCCGCTACCTCCACCGCCGCGCGGTCCACTACGGGGACCACCCCGCGCAGGTGCTCGACGTGTGGCGCCGCAAGGACCTGCCCGCGCAGCCCGCGCCGGTGCTCATCTTCGTGCCGGGCGGCGCCTGGGTGCACGGCAAGGCCATGGGTCAGGGCTCGGCCCTGATGTCCCGGTTGGCGGAGCAGGGTTGGGTCTGCCTGGCGATCGATTACCGCGTCGCCCCGCACCACCGCTGGCCGCGGCACATCGTCGACGTCAAGACGGCGATCGCGTGGGCGCGTGCCAACGTCGACAAGTTCGGCGGCGACCGCGATTTCGTCGCCGTGGCCGGGTGTTCGGCCGGCGGCCATCTGTCCGCACTGGCCGGGCTCACCCCCGACGACCCGCAGTACCACGCGAAGCTGCCCGAAGGCGCCAACACCTCGGTCGACGCCGTGGTCGGCATCTACGGTCGCTACGACTGGGAGGATCGGTCGACCCCGGAGCGGGACCGGTTCGTCGACTTCCTGGAGCGGGTCGTCGTCAGGCGCAGGATGGACCGCCACCCCCAGGTGTTCCGCGACGCGTCCCCGATGGCGCGTGTGCATCGAAATGCCCCGCCGTTCTTGGTGATTCACGGCAGCAGGGACAGCGTCATTCCCGTCGAGCAGGCGCGCAGCTTCGTGGACCGGATGCGGACGGTGTCGCATTCGATGGTGGGCTACCTGGAGTTGCCCGGCGCGGGCCACGGGTACGACCTCGTCGACGGGGAACGGGCGGGCGCCGCGGCGCACGCGACTTCGCTGTTCCTCAACCAGGTTTACCGCACCAAGACAAACGCGGCCAAAGAGGTTATCTGAACCGCCGCCGCTGAGTATGGTCCCTTTATGGGTAAGGGGCAGCGGTGAAACGGCTGAGCGGGTGGGATGCGGTCTTGCTCTACAGCGAGACGCCGAACGTGCACATGCACACCATCAAAGCCGCTGTGATCGAACTCGATTCCGATCGTCTCGACTTCGGCATCGACGCGTTCCGCGAAGTCATTCGCGGCCGCCTGGGCAAGCTGGAACCGTTCTGCTATCAGCTGGTCGAGATCCCCTTCAAGCTCCACCACCCGATGTGGCGGGAGCACTGCGACCTCGACCTGGACTACCACATCCGGCCATGGCGGCTGCCCGCTCCGGGTGGCCGGCGCGAACTGGACGAGGCCATCGGGCGCATCGCCAGCACGCCGCTGGACCGCAGCCGGCCGCTGTGGGAGATGTACTTCGTCGAAGGCCTGGCGAACAACCGGATCGCGGTGGTGGGCAAGATCCACCACGCGCTCGCCGACGGGGTCGCCTCGGCCAACCTGATGGCCCGCGGCATGGACCTGCAGCCCGGACCCGAGGGCGGGCCGTACGTGTCCGACCCGCCGCCCACCACCGGGCAGCTGATGGGTTCGGCGTTCGCCGACCACCTGCGCCACGTGGGGCGGATCCCGTCGACGATCCGCTACACCGCGCAGGGGCTGGGCCGGGTGCGCCGCAGCTCACGCAAGCTGTCACCGGAGTTGAGCCGGCCGTTCGAACCTCCGCCCACCTTCATGAACCACAAGATCACCCCGGAGCGCCGGTTCGCCACCGCCACCCTGGCGCTGGCCGATGTGAAGGAGACGGGGAAGCGGCTGGGAGCGACGATCAACGACATGGTGCTCGCCATGGCGACCGGCGCGCTGCGCACTCTGCAGCTGCGCTACGACGGCGAGGCCGTTCCGCTGCTGGCGTCGGTGCCGATGAGCTTCGACTTCTCGCCGGAGCGGATCTCCGGCAACCGCTTCACCGGCGTGCTGGTGGGCCTCCCGACCGATTCCGACGATCCGCTGGAGCGGGTGCAGTGCAGCCACGAGAACGCGATCGCCGCAAAGGAGAGCAACCAGCTGATGGGGCCTGAGCTGGTCAGCCGCTGGGCGGCCTACATGCCGCCCGCGCCGACCCAGGCCTTCTTCCGGTGGGCGTCCGGCCGCGACGGGCACAACAAGATCCTGAACCTGAACATCTCCAACGTGCCGGGTCCGCGCGAGCGCGGCCGGGTGGGCGGCGCGCTGGTCACCGAGATCTACTCGGTGGGCCCGTTGACCGCAGGCAGCGGCCTCAACATCACCGTGTGGAGCTACGTGGACCAGCTCAACATCTCGGTGCTGTCCGACGGCGCCACGCTCAAGGACCCGCACGAGGTGACCGAGGCCATGGTCGCCGACTTCATCGAAATACGCAGGGCCGCAGGGCTTCCCGAAGAGCTGACGGTCGTCGAGGCCGCGATGGCGCCAGCCTGAGGGCTATCCCGGAAACGGGACTCTCGACTGGTGCCAATGCCATTTCCGTCGACCGCTACGATCTTCTCGGATAAGCAGCCACCCCTACCCGAAGGAGCTGTGCGGCCGTGAGCGAAGACGCCAACGAACCCGAAGTCCTGGTCGAACAGCGGGATCGGATTCTAATCATCACGATCAACCGGCCCAAGGCGAAGAACGCGGTCAACGCCGCGGTGGCCAACGGCCTGGCCGCGGCCGTCGATCGGCTCGACGGCGACGCCGGTCTCTCGGTGGGCATCCTGACCGGCGCGGGCGGATCCTTCTGCGCGGGCATGGACCTCAAGGCCTTCGCGCGCGGCGAGCTGCCGATCGTGGCGGGCCGGGGCATGGGCTTCACCGAGCGCCCACCCGCCAAGCCGCTGATCGCGGCGGTCGAGGGCTACGCGCTGGCCGGCGGCACCGAGCTCGCCTTGGCCACCGACCTGATCGTCGCGTCCAAGGACTCGGCCTTCGGCATCCCCGAGGTCAAGCGCGGGCTGGTCGCCGGGGGCGGCGGCCTGCTGCGGCTGCCGCAGCGCATCCCGTCGGCCATCGCGATGGAGCTGGCGCTCACCGGGGAAAACCTGCCCGCCGAGCGCGCCCACGCGCTCGGGCTGGTCAACGTGTTGGCCGAGCCGGGTAAGGCGCTCGACGAGGCGATCGCGCTGGCCGAGAAGATCGCCGCCAACGGCCCGCTGGCGGTGGCCGCCACCAAGCGGATCATCGTCGAGTCCCGCGGCTGGAGCCCCGAGGAGATGTTCGCCGAGCAGAACAAGCTGCTGGCGCCGGTGTTCGCGTCCAACGACGCGAAGGAGGGCGCGATCGCCTTCGCCGAGAAGCGCCCACCGCGCTGGACGGGCAGCTGAGCGGCCGGGTTACACTATGGCTTAGATTTGTAAACCGTTGGGGAATCGGAAAGATCGAGGATGAGCATTTCGCTGCTGCTCGAGATGGCCGCGTCGAGCAACCCCGATCGCACGGCGGTCGTCTCCGGCGACGTGCGGCTGACGACGCAGCAGCTCAGCGACCTGGCCGACGGTGGCGCCGGCGTGATCGCCGGATCCGGCGCCAGGCACGTCGCGTACGTGGGCACCGGCGGCGCCATGCTCCCGGTCCTCATCTTCGCGGCCGCGCGCGCCGGGGTCGCCTTCACGCCGATCAACTACCGGCTGTCCGCCGACGGCATCCAGGCGCTGATCGACCGCCTGCCCGAGCCGCTGGTGGTCGTCGACAGCCGGTACAGCGACATGCTGGGCGGGGCGTCGCCGCGGCTGATGACCACCGAGGAATTTCTGACCGCGGCGCGCGGTGCCGAGCCGGCCGCCGAGTTCCCCGACCCGGAGTCCGTCGCGATCGTCCTGTTCACGTCCGGCACCACGTCGCAGCCCAAGGCCGTCGAACTCTCGCACAACAACCTGACCAGTTATGTCACCGGGACAGTGGAGTTCGAATCGGCCGACGCGGGCGAGGCGGCACTGATCTGCGTTCCGCCGTATCACATCGCCGGGGTCAGCGCCGCGCTGTCCAACCTGTACGCCGGGCGCAAGATGGTCTACCTGCCCACCTTCGACGCCCAGGAATGGGTGCGGTTGGTCGACGCCGAGCGAGTGACCACCGCGACGGTTGTGCCCACCATGCTGGATCGGATCGTCACGGTGCTGGAGAGCGGCGGTCACGAGCTGACGTCGCTGCGCAACCTGGCCTACGGCGGCTCCAAGGTGGGCCTGCCGCTGGTGCGCCGGGCGCTGGAGCTGCTGCCGCACGTGGGCTTCGTCAACGCCTACGGCCTGACCGAGACCAGCTCGACGATCGCGGTGTTGGGGCCCGACGACCACCGGGAGGCGCACTCGGCCGCGGAGGCGCACGTCGCCAAGAGGCTGGGGTCGGTCGGACGCCCCGTTCCCGGCATCGAACTGCAGATCCGCGACGAGGACGGCAAGGTGCTGGGACCCGGCGAACCCGGTGAGCTGTTCGTGCGGGGCGAGCAGGTGTCGGGGCGCTACACCGGGATCGGCTCGGTGCTCGACGACGAGGGCTGGTTCCCGACTCGCGACGTCGCCCTGCTCGACCAGGACGGCTACCTTTTCGTCAGCGGTCGCAGCGACGACACCATCATCCGCGGGGGCGAGAACATCGCGCCGGCGGAGCTGGAGGAGGTGCTCATCGAGCACTCCCACGTGCGCGACGTCGCCGTGGTCGGCGTGGAGGACCCGCAATGGGGACAGGCGATCGTCGCCGTCGTGGTCCCGGCCGTCGGGATCGATCCCGACCCCGAGGAGCTGCGCGAGCACGTCCGCAAGAGCCTGCGCGGCTCGCGCACCCCGGACCACGTGGTGTTTCGCGACGAGTTGCCCACCACGGCGACCGGCAAGGTGCTGCGCCGCGAGATCGTCAAAGACTTAGGTGCACTGCGTGCCGCGCCGGCCGACCAGTAGGGAAGTTAGGGAAGAAACATGATCAAGAACGGGACCCGCCTGGCCAGCCAGGTATGTGACACGCAGGTGATCGTCGTCAGGAGCGCCGACAGCCTCGATGACTTGCGTTGTGGCGGTGCGCCGATGGTGCCGATCGGCGCCGAGCGTGCCGGCGAGCTGGACCCGGCGTTCGCAGGCGGCACCGTGATGGGCAAGCGCTACGTCGACGAGACCGGCGCCGAGGTGCTGGTGACCAAGCCGGGCGCCGGGAGCCTGAGCGTCGGCCAAACCGCCCTGCAGCTCAAGGAAGTCAAGCCGCTGCCGGCCAGCGACTGAGGAGTTACTCGCCGATATTGTTGCGCAGCACGAATTCCCTTGCCTTGATGAGGAATTCGAGTTGCTCGCCGACTTGGCGCAGCGGGTCGATGCTGCCGGTCGAGCGGGACAGCACGATGGCGCCCTCCAGCGAGGCGATCGACATCACCGCCAGCGAGGCGGCGCACGGCTCGTCGAAGCCGTCGTGGGTGAAGGCCCGGGTCAGCGCGGCGCACCAGCGGCCCAGGATCGCGGCGGCCTCGGCGGAAAGCGTGGCGTCGTCGTCGTCCGAGCCGATCGCCGCGGCCACCACGGGGCAGCCGGCGTTGAAGCCGCCCTCGGTCAGCAGGCGCTCCCAGAATTCGACGAACTTGCCCAGGAGCACCCGGGCGCCCTGCTCGGCGGCGTCGTCGATCATCGCGGTGATCGAGTCCCCGGAGTAGCGCAGCGCCTCGATCAGGATCTGGTTGCGGCCGTCGGGGAAGTGGTAGTAGACGGAGCCGCGCGGCGCGCCGCTGCGGGCGAGCACCGCGTCGATCGTCACTCCCGCGGCGCCCCGTTCACGCATCACCTCGGCGGCGCTGGCCAACATCTTCCTGCGCGTGCCGCCACGCTTCGTCGGGGTGAGATCCTGCACAGATTCGCTCGTGGTCGCCACTCTCGTGCCTCCCGGGGCCAACGTCATGCAGCGTGGGAATGCCGCAGTGCCGGCCAATGCATGCTGCGCGGGCTGAAGCGGAAATTCCGGCGCTTCAGGTCGGGCACCTCGCGGGTGAATTGATAGCCGCCGATGTTCAGCTCGATGATCCACATGATTCTCTCCCGGCCTAAGCGCCGACCATGATTATGCTGAGAAGCATATAAGACAGCGGTCCAGTAAGCAAGTTTTATCCCCTATGTAAACCCGGAAGCACGGGAAATGCCGAAGCGGGCGGGATGCCGCTCCTGATTTACAGGACCGTCACAAGGGCTTTTCTATGCTTTTTTGCATAATTTGGCGCTAGTGCGCCGGGCATCAACGTCGAACGCGCACTCCCCGCGGGTTTCGCCCGCGGGGAGTGCGCGCCCGGTAGTCGGAGCGTCAGCCCTCGATCGTGTGGCCCATCGGCATGAGCACGCTCTTCTGCTGGGTGAAGTGCTCCACGCCTTCGGGGCCGTTCTCGCGGCCGATGCCGGAGTTCTTGTAACCGCCGAACGGGCAACAAGGGTCGAAGGCGTACCAGTTGATCCCGTAGGTCCCGGTGCGAATCTTCTCCGAGACCGTGATGCCGCGGTCGATGTCGGAGGTCCACACGCTGCCGGCCAGGCCGTACACGGAGTCGTTGGCGATCTTGATCGCGTCCTCCTCGGTGTCGTATCCGATGATGCTGAGCACCGGCCCGAAGATCTCCTCCTGGGCGATCGTCATCTTGTTGTCGACATCGGCGAAGACGGTCGGCTGCACGAAGAAGCCGCTGTCCAGGCCCTCGGGACGGCCGCCGCCGCAGACCAGCCGCGCGCCCTCCTCGATGCCCTTGGCGATGTAGCCCTCGACCCGGGCCCGCTGCTTCTCCGAGATCAGCGAGCCGATCTGGGCGGCCGGGTCCGTCGGCAGGCCCACCGGCAGCGCCTGCACGAAAGTGCTTACCGCGTCCACGATTTCGTCGTACCGCGAGCGTGGCGCCAGAATGCGGGTCTGGGCCACACAGGCCTGGCCGGTGTTCATGATCCCGGAGAACACCAGCATCGGGATGGCGGAGGGCAGGTCGACGTCGTCGAGCACGATGGCCGCCGACTTGCCGCCGAGCTCCAGGGTGCACGGCTTGAGCATGTCCGCGGCGCGCCGGCCGATCTCCTTGCCGACCGCCGAGCTGCCGGTGAAGGAGAACAGGTCGACGTTCGGGTTGGACGTCAGCGCCTGTCCGGTCTCGATCCCGCCCGGCACGACCGACAGCACGCCCTCGGGCAGTCCGGCCTCGGCAAAAGCCTCCGCCAAAGCGTTTGCGCTCAACGGGGTTTCGGCGGCCGGCTTGAGCACGACGGTACAGCCGGCGAGCAGCGCCGGGCCCAGCTTGTTGACGGCCAGGAACAGGGGCACGTTCCACGCGACGATCGCGCCCACCACGCCGATCGGCTCGCGATAGACGATGCTCTGCCCGTAGCCGCCGGTGCGGATGTCTTTCCACTTGACCTGGTCGACGGCCGGGCCGGCGAAGAAGTTGAGCGCCCCGATCGAGCTCATCCAGTGCATCGTCTCGACGCCGGTCGGCGGCTGGCCCGTCTCGGCCGCGAGCAGCTGGGTGAACGTGTCCTTGCGCTCCTCCATCAGCTTGAGCGCGTTGGCGATCACGGCCGCGCGCTCCTTTGGCGGGGTGGTCGGCCAGGGCCCGTTGTCGAAGGCCGCGCGCGCCGCGGCGACCGCGGCGTCGACGTCGGCGGCGGCCGCCAGCGGCACCTTTCCGACGTACTCGCCGGTGGCCGGGCAGCGCACCTCGATCACCTCGTCGGTCGACGGCTCAGCCCACTTGCCGCCGATGAAAAGCTTGTCGTATTCGGTCTTGCTGTCGGCCATCTGCGCCGCTCCTCCTACCCTTTTAGATTGCGCTGCCGTGCTTATCGTCGCCGGCGCGCATGGGC
The DNA here is from genome assembly GCF_001666955.1 of Mycobacterium sp. E735. NCBI lineage: Bacteria > Bacillati > Actinomycetota > Actinomycetes > Mycobacteriales > Mycobacteriaceae > Mycobacterium > Mycobacterium sp. E735. The sequence continues at coordinate 28,383 of NZ_LZIX01000270.1, forward strand.
GCCACCCTACCCAAGCCGACGCGAAACGAGAACACGTTTCACTATTGGGGTTGCAGGACCAGCACCAGATTGCTCACCAGGAACTCCCGCAGCACGGGGACCGAGGTCAGCCACCACGCCCATCGGGGGTGGTAGCGGGGAAATGCGGCCACGGCCGCGCCGGTGTCCGCGGCCCACGCCAGGCCGTCGGCCGCGGACACGGCGAACAACGACGACCCGTAGTCGTTTTTGGCCGGATGCCCGTGTTTGCGGGCGTAGCGCCTGGCGGCGCGCGCCCCGCCGAGATAGTGGCTCAGGCCCATTTCGTGCCCGCCGAAGGGGCCCAGCCAGACGGTGTAGGAGAGCACGGCCAGCCCGCCGGGCTTGGTCACCCGCAGCATCTCCGCGCCAAGCCGCCACGGCCGCGGCACGTGTTCGGCGACGTTGGACGACAGGCAGATGTCCACCGAGCCGTCGGCGAACGGCAGGGCCATGCCGGAGGCGCGCACGAAGTTCCCGGCGCGCCCGGCGGGGACGGGCCCGGCCGCGTGCATCTCGCTCGGGTCGGGTTCGACGCCCAGGTAGCGGATCCCGGCGTCGGCGAACGCGGCCGAGAAGTAACCGGGCCCGCCGCCGACGTCGAGCAGGGTGCGCCCGGCCGGGGATTCGCCGTGCGTGGCCAGCCAGAGATCACCCACCATCGCGGCGGTGTCCGCCGCGAGCGCGCCGTAGAACCGGGCGGGGTCCGACTGCTCGAAGCGGAACTCGGACAGCAGCCGCAGCGCGCGGCCCAGGGTCGCCCGCCGCGAGAACACTCGGGTGGGATCCGGGGTCACGGCCACCGGCCAACCCTACGCAGCGCCGGCGCGCGGTCGCCGCGGTTCGTCACATCAGTCACTTTCGTCCCTGGCCCGGACGGCATCCGAAGTGCCCACCTCACAGCGACAACGCGCGGCGCGGCGCCCGGTCGCCCGAATTGTCGCTGCGAGGCGGGCAACCGCACGCTCCCTCCTGGCGGCGACCCGTGTGGCGGAAGTGGCCGGCGGGGTCGCCGGCCCCCGAGGGGGCGCCGCCGGGCTAGGCTGACCAGTGATGTCTGGTCTGCGCTCCGTGCTCCTGCTGTGCTGGCGCGATACCGGTCACCCGCAGGGCGGCGGCAGCGAGGCCTACTTGCAGCGCATCGGCGCGCAGCTGGCCGCGTCCGGCATCGCCGTCACGCTGCGCACCGCCCGCTACCCCGGCGCGCCGCGCCGGGAAGTGGTCGACGGTGTGCGCATCGACCGCGCGGGCGGCCGCTACTCCGTCTACGTCTGGGCCCTGCTCGCGATGGCCGCGGCGCGACTGGGGCTCGGGCCGCTGCGGCGGGTGCGGCCCGACGTGGTCGTCGACACCCAGAACGGCCTGCCGTTCCTCGCCCGGCTGGTGTACGGCCGCCGGGTGGTGGTGCTGGTGCACCACTGCCACCGCGAACAGTGGCCGGTGGCCGGCCCGGTGCTCGGCCGGCTCGGCTGGTTCGTCGAGTCGAGGCTGTCGCCGTGGCTGAACCGCCGCAACCAATACGTGACGGTCTCGCTGCCGTCGGCGCGCGACCTGGTGACGCTCGGGGTCGACAACGCGCACATCGCGGTGGTCCGCAACGGCCTCGACGAGGCCCCGGCGCGAACGCTGTCCGGCCCGCGTGCCGCCGCGCCACGGGTGGTGGTGCTGTCGCGGCTGGTGCCGCACAAGCAGATCGAGGACGCGCTGGAGGCGGTCGCGCGGCTGCGGCCGCGCCTGCCGGGTCTGCACCTCGACATCGTGGGCGACGGCTGGTGGCGACAGCGGCTCGTCGACAACGTCGGCCGGCTGGGCATCTCGGGCGCGGTGACCTTTCATGGTCACGTCGACGACGTCACCAAACACCATGTGCTGCAAAGCGCTTGGGTGCAGCTGCTGCCCTCGCGCAAGGAGGGTTGGGGGCTGGCGGTCGTCGAGGCGGCCCAGCACCGGGTGCCGACCATCGGCTACCGGTCATCGGGCGGGCTGTCGGATTCGATCGTCGACGAGGTGACCGGGATCCTGGTGGACACCCACGCCGAGCTGGTGGACCGCCTCGAGGAGCTGCTTTCCGATCCGGTGCTGCGTGACCAGCTCGGCGCCAAGGCCCACACCCGAAGCGGCGAATTCTCTTGGCGGCAAAGCGCCGACGCCATGCGGACGGTCCTCGACGCCGTGCGGACCGGCCACCCGGTCAGCGGTGTGGTGTAGCGCCAAGAGCCGGGCCGCGAGAGTCGACCCCCAAGCGCCGGCCCGCGAGACTCAATCCTGAGCGTCCTTTATCGGCGTGTCGCCGCCGTCGTTAAAGTGTCGCCGAACCGCTGCGGTGCGCGAGCGCCACGCGCCGACCAGCGCGCCGGCGCCGCCCACGATCAGCACCGCCAGCCACGCCAGATGCGCGATCAGCGTCGCCGTGCGCGCGCCGGCGGACACCCCGGCGGTGTCGCCGCCGATTCGGTAGAGCGCGATGTCGTCGTCGCGGTAGGCCGCGGTCAACGCATCGAGGGTGCGGGCGGACGCCCCCATGTCGCCCGCGGTGTCCGACTCGACGACCAGCCAGCCCACCCCGGCCGGGGCCAGGGCGGCCGGATCGGGACCGGCCAGCAGCAACTGCTGCACCGCGCGGGCGCGGTTGCCCTCGCCGGGGATGACGGTCCCCGAGATGGCCAGGTCGCCCGTGCTCAGCACGTCGGCGCGCACCCAGCGGGGCAGCGGATCCAGCACCGGCGCGCGGCCCGACCAGCTGTAGAGCCGCATCGTGCCGGCCGGCAACACCGCCACCGTCGCGGGCCGCTCGTTGATCGTTGCGGCCACCGCGGCCCATCCGCGCGGATACTGCACGGGGGACACCTGGCCCCACACGCCCCAGGCGAGGTCGGGCAGCGCGAAGATCAGCGCGAGGCAGCAGACCGGCGCCATGATCGCCGGCCACAGCCACCTCTGCAGCGTCACCACCGCTCCCGCGCCCGCCAGCGCGTATCCCGGCACGGCCAGCGCCACCCACTTCTGTCCGTCCCGCAGCACCCCGAAGCCGGGGACGGCGTCGACCACCGCGCCCAGCAGGTGCAGGCCCGGGCCGGTGGCCAGCGCGGCCGGCACCAGCACGGCCGCCGCCGCCAGCGCCAGCAGCGGACGCGCCGCCGGGCGGCGCAACACCGTCGGCACCCCGGCCGCCACCACCCCAAGCAGCACGACGGCCGACGCGGCCGCGAACAGGGTGGTCCGCGAAATCGGCACCGCCTCGCCGTTCCAGATCCCGCCGAGGCCGGCCAGGCTGCCGAGCGTCCCCAGACCCGGCTCGGCGCGCGGCGCGAACGCGGCCACGCCCAGCGTGTTCGCCACCGAGTGAGAGGACAGCGACGCGCCCAGAACCGCCGCGGTCAGCCAGGGCAGCGCCGCCACCACCGCGGCGCCCAGCGCCACCGCGGCGCACAGCCAGCGGGGCCGGGCCGCCCCGGGGGCGGCGACGCACACCAGCCCGACCGTCGCGGCGAGCAGCAGGCCGGTCGGCGTCAGCCCGGCCAGCGCGATCCAGAAGGCCAGGCCGAGCAACGAGCCGGCGCCCGCCCGCAGCGCCAGCATGGTCGTCGCGACCCAGGGCAGGCAGCCGTAACCGACGAGCAGGCTCCAGTGGCCCTGGAGCAGCCGCTCGGCGACGTAGGGGTTCCAGATCGCCAGGGTGGTGGCGACGAACTGGCCGGCCATGCCCGCGTCGGGCAACGCCGTCGCGACCAGCCGGGCCGCACCCCATCCGGCGAGCCAGAGCCCAAGCGCCAGCAGGGCTTTGACCACGACGCCGCCGTCCAGCACGTGTGAGGCCAGCGCCACCGCGAAGTCTTGCGGCGTCGCCCGCGGCGCCGCCGTCAGCCCCAGCGCGGTATCCGACACAAACGACCGCGGCGTGGACACCGCGTCGCGCAGCAGCAGGTAACCGGGTTTGAGCAGCGGCCCGACCACCAGAAGCGCCAAGACCAGCGCGTACCCGGGCCGGGTCCAGCGCACGCGGCGGGCTATTCCCGTTCGGGCGGGCTGGTGGGCTCGGGCGGCCCGGATTCGGGCGGCTCGTCGGAGCCCAGGGTGGGCGCTTCCGCGTCGGGATCATCGCGCGCCGTGGGGCGCTGCGTGGGCAGCTTCTCGGTTTCGGCCTCGGCGCCGGGCACCGGCTCCTCGAGCCCGCTGCGGCCGAAGAAGTCCTGGTCGCCCCGGTCCAGGCCTGGATCGGTCAACGCGCTCTCGGTCCGCAGGCTGAACGAGGCGAGCAGGCCGCCGGCGACCAGCGCGATCAGGCCGACCGCGGTGAACGTGATCGGTAGCACCCGCGACCACAGCGAGAGCCGGTCCCGTTCGTCGCGGGCGGCGTTGACCTGCGATTCGACGGTGTCCTGGTTGGAGGTGACCTTGTAGTCGGCCAGCGTCAGCTCCGGTTTGAGCGGATCGCGGGCGAAGTAGTGGTTGGCGTGCTCGGTCTCCTTGACGATGGTGCCCGACACCGGGTCCACCCAGAAGGTCCGCTGCGCGGCGTAGTAGCGGGTCATGGTGATCTGCTCGTTCGGGTCGCCGCCCTGGATGCCCCACATCGACGCCGACGTGGTCTGCTTGGCGTCCTCGTTGCCGGCCATCAGCGACGGGTACGCCACGGGGGCCACCAGCTTGCCGTCGGCGTTGTAGCCGATGTTCTGGGTGAACTTGTAGGTGGTCAGGCCGTTGACGTCCTCTTGGCTGTCGTAGTTGACGTCGAACGGCTTCTGCGCGATCGGATCGAAATAGGGGTACGTCTTCTTCTCGGTGTGGAACGGGAACCGGTAGGCCAGGCCGTCGTGCCGCAGCGGCATCGCGGTGGGCGGGTTCTCGTCGTTGAAGGCGCGCGGCTTCTGGACCGAGCCGCCGGTGTGGGTGTCGTCGGACACGGCCATCGCCGTCTTGCGGTTGAGGGTGACGGTGTCGACGATCGCCAGCAGCAGGCCGCTGTCCTTCTGCTTGTCGGTGCGCCGCACCGAGCTACCGACCTGCAGCGTGACCACGTCGGCGTTCGCGGGTGACTCGACGCTGATCTGCTGTTGGGACACCAGCGGCACGTTCTGGTTGACGACGACGTGGTCCGTCGACAGTGACGCGGCGTCGAGCGCGGTTCCGGTGCCGTCGCTGATCAGCGTGGCGTCGATGTCGAGCGGAACCTTGGTGATCCGGCTGGTGGTGTAGGTCGACAACAGCAGCGCGGCGATCAGCAGGGCGGCGCCCAGTCCGATGATCCCGCATGCGGCGAACCGCAACATGACTGCTCGGTTCACGTTGCTGTGCCCTCCTAGTGCTGTCTTAATGCGCCGTCAGCCGCAAACCCGTTTGACCCTAACAGCCGAACGTAAGGCCTCGGCTTACGAACCTGCTGCCCGGTCCTTCGGGTCTACCCATTCGTTCCCCAACGCCGCAGATGCAAACTGTGGGGGTGACCGATGGCCAACGGGTGGGCGGAGTCCGCAGCTTCCTGCCCGCGGTGGAGGGGATGCGCGCGTGCGCGGCCATGGGCGTGGTGGTCACCCACGTCGCGTTCCAGACCGGGCACTCCAGCGGGATCACCGGCCGGCTGTTCGGCCGCTTCGACCTGGCGGTCGCGGTGTTCTTCGCGCTGTCCGGTTTTCTGCTGTGGCGCGGGCACGCCGCGGCGGCGCGCGGCCTGCAGCCGCGGCCCCGCACGGGCCACTACCTGCGGTCCCGGGTGGTGCGCATCATGCCCGCCTACCTGGTGGCGGTCGTCGTGATCCTGTCGCTGCTGCCCGACGCCGATCACGCCAGCCCGACGGTGTGGCTGGCCAACCTGACCCTCACCCAGATCTATGTGCCCCTCACGCTGACCGGGGGGCTGACGCAGATGTGGAGCCTTTCGGTCGAGGTCAGCTTCTATCTGGCCCTGCCGATCCTGGCGCTGCTGGCCCGGCGCCTGCCGGTGGGCGCGCGGGTCCCGGCGATCGCCGCCCTGGCGGCGCTGAGCTGGGCGTGGGGCTGGGTGCCCATCCATTCCGGGTCCGGCACCAACCCGCTCAACTGGCCGCCGGCGTTCTTCTCCTGGTTCGCCGCGGGCATGCTGCTGGCGGAATGGGTGCACAGCCCGATCGACCTGCCGGCGCGGTTGGCGCGGCACCGTGTCGTGATGGCCGTCGTCGCCGTGTTGGCTTATCTGCTGGCGGCGTCCCCGCTTGCCGGGCCCGAGGGCCTGATTCCCGGCACCGCAATGCAGTTCGCGGTGAAGACGGCGGCGGGCTCGCTGGTGGCGTTCGCCTTGGTCGCCCCCCTGGTACTCGACCGGATCGACACGCCGCACCGGCTGCTCGGCAGCACCGTCATGGTGACGCTCGGGCGGTGGTCCTACGGCCTGTTCGTGTGGCACCTGGCAGCGCTGGCCATGGTGTTCCCGGTGCTCGGGACGTTCGCGTTCACCGGCCGGATGCCCGAGGTGCTGGCGCTGACGTTGCTCTTCGGGTGGGCGATCGCCGCGGTCAGCTACGGGCTGGTCGAATCGCCCTGCCGAGAAGCGTTGCGGCGCTGGGAGAAACGAGAGCGGCACGCCGAAACCGACGAAGCCGCCGACGCCGAGGCGGACGCGATCGCGCCCTAACCGGTGCGGTCCATCCACTCCTCGAGCGTGTCCGCGGACGGCAGGCAGATGGCCCGCTCGATCTTCTTGAACAGGTCGGCCCCGTGCTCGACGGTGGACCGGACCAGGGTGCCCAGGGCCTCGACGTGGATGCCGTCGGTCAGCAGGTAGGCGTTCTCACCGACCACGCTCACCTGGGTCGGCACGGCGGTCTCGCGCACAAACGCCTTGGGCCAATGCGTTTCGCGATTCCAGTCGTTGACCAGTTCCATCAGCCGGGGCCGCTCGGTCGCGTCGTAGTGACCGGCGGGGCTGATCGAGATCTCGAAGATGTCCCGCCGCAACCCGTTGATCCGAAGGTTCACGTGCAGCCTGCCGCGCTCGTAGCTGGGCAGCATCATGAACTCCTCGCCGTCGTCGCTGCGGAAGAACCGCAGCTCGCGCGATCGCAGATAGCGTTCGATCAGCTCGGTGCTCAAGGGTTCGATCTGCATGCCCCGATGGTGCGGCCGCGGGCTTGGAGGATTCTTGGTGCCGGTCAGCCGGGCGCTGCCGCCCCCAGCCGCTCGATGATCTCGGCGCGCACCGCCGATCGCCGGGCCTTGCCGGCGTCGTCGCGCAGCGGCGCATCGACGAATTCGACGAACGCCGGCACCTTGTATCCCGCGATGCGGTCGCGCAGGAACTCCTGGACGCCCGCGGCGTCCAGCGTGGAACCGTCCGCCGCATGCACCAGCGCGTAGGGCACCTGGCCCAGGTCGCCCGAATTCGGGTCGGGCACGCCGACGACGAGGCAGGACAGCACGTCGGGGTGCGCCGACAAGGTGTTCTCGATCTCGGCCGGGTAGACGTTGCGGCCACCCACGGTGAACATGTCCACCCGGCGGTCCGACAGGTAGAGGAAGCCGTCGGCATCGAAATGGCCAAGATCCCCAAGGGAATCCCAGCCGTCGCGGGACTTGGCGGTGGCTCCGACGTAGCGGTAGGTGGGCGCGCTGCCGGGCCCGGGCCGCATGTAGATCTCGCCGACCACGCCGGGCGGGCACGGGTTGCCGTCGTCGTCGAGCACCTGCATTTCCCCGGCGACCACCACGCCGACCGACCCGCGGTGGGTCAGCCACTGGTCCCCGGAGATGAAGGTGAGCGCCTGTAATTCGGTGCCGCCGTAGAGTTCCCAGACGACCTCGGGGCCCAGCAGGTCGATCCAGGCCTGCTTGATGGCCGGCGGGCACGGCGCCCCCATGTGCCAGAACCGGCGCAGCGACGACAGATCGTAGGACTTGGGATCGGCGTGATAGACCGGCAGCGTCCGCTGCATGATCGTGGGCACCGTGGTCAGGAACGTGACGCGGTGGTCGGTGATCAGCCGCAGGAATTCGTGCGGGTCGAACCGGCTCATCACCACCAGGTGATGGCGCATCAGCAGCGCGATGGTCGCGGTGGTGAACCCGGTGTTGTGGGACAGCGGGATCGGCACCAGCGTCGTGTCGCCGGGCTGCGCGCCCAGCGGGTAGCCGATGGCCGCGGGTATCCGGGTGTCGCCGGCGGACTCGATGAGCTTGGGCCGGCCGGTGCTGCCGCCGGAGCCCATCGCCTTCCACACCGGCGACACCGCTTCCGGCAACGGTGCGTCGGAGAATTCCGGGCCTGGCGTGAAACCGGTTGGCACGCTCGGTATTTCGGGATGCTCGCGCCCTACCAGCAATGCCGGCTGCCGCAGGTCCAGCAGCCCCTGCAGCTCCGTGTCGGGCAACCGCGCCGACAGCGGCTGCGGTACGGCGCCCAGCTTCCAGCACGCCACCGCCGCCTGGATCCACTCCACGGAGTTGGGCAACACCATGGTCACGTAGTCGCCGACGCCAACGCCGCGGTCGGCGTAGGCGCGGGCCAACCGGTTCGTCGAGGCGTCAAGTTCGGCGCGGGTGAGCGTCAGACCGCCGCAGGTGACGGCGGGCTCGTCGGGCGCGAGTTCGGCCAGGGCCGCGATCTGGGTGCCGATCGGCGGGACCGGCTCACTCATATGCGCCCTGCCGCTCGAAGATGCGGCGGGGGTTGTCGACCAGCATGGTCTTCAGTTGCTCGTCGGTGACTCCGCGCTCTTTGAGCGCGGGGATGACGTCGTTGTGGATGTGCAGGTAGTGCCAGTTCGGTGCCATCTGCGGCACCAACTCTTCGGGTAGCGCGTCGAAGTAGCAGTTGGCGTCATGGGAGAGCACCATCTTGTCGGCATGCCCGCGCTCGCACATCTGCGCCACGATCTTGACCCGTTCTTCGAACGGCGAGATCACGTCGAGTCCGAACCGGTCCATGCCGAGATAGGAACCCGGGGCGATGAGCTCTTCGAGGTACCCGATGTCGGTGCTGTCACCGGAGTGCCCGATGATCACTCGGCTCAGGTCGACACCCTCCTCCTCGAAGATGCGTTGCTGTTCGAGACCGCGGCGCAACCCGGCGTGGGTGTGCGTGGAGATCGGCACCCCGGTGCGCTTGTGCGCCTGGGCGACGGCGCGCAGCACCCGCTCGACGCCTGGGGTGATGCCCGGCTCGTCGGTGGCGCACTTGAGGATCCCGGCCTTGACGCCGGTGTCGGCGATGCCGTGCTCGATGTCGCGGACGAACATGTCGGTCATGACTTCCGGGCCGCCCAGCAAGCCGCCGGGGCCCTCGTAGTGGAACCGGAACGGGATGTCGTTGTAGGTGTAAAGACCCGTCGCCACAACGATATTCAGCTCGGTGGCCGCCGCGACGCGCGCGATGCGTGGAATGTAGCGGCCCAGGCCGATCACGGTCAGGTCGACGATCGTGTCGACCCCGCGGGACTTCAGCTCGTTGAGCCGATCGATGGCGTCGGCCACGCGCTTTTCTTCGTCGCCCCACGCATCGGGGTAATTCAGCGCGATCTCGGTGGTCATGATGAACACGTGCTCGTGCATGAGCGTCACGCCGAGATCGGAGGTATCGATGGCGCCGCGGGCGGTATTGAGTGCTGACACTCCACTGATGCTAGGTCGACTCGGTGGTCGGACAACAGTGCCGATTTGTTCCGGTCCGCCCCGACGGCCCCCGCGGTGCAGTACCGTCACCCTCGTCTTTGGCCGAACCCAGGGAGTCCTGCCATGTTGCTCAATCCCAACAACCTGCAACGCCAGTACCCGGATCGTCGTTCCGGAGAGATCATGGCCGCCACGGTCGACTTCTTCGAGTCGCGGGGCAAGGCGCGGCTGAAGCATGACGACCACGAACGCGTGTGGTATTCCGAGTTTTTGGACCACATCGGCCGCGAGCGCATCTTCGCCTCACTGCTGACGCCGTCCGAGTACGGCGCCGACGACTGCCGATGGGACACCTACCGGATCAGCGAGTTCGCCGAGATCGTGGGCTTCTACGGACTCAACTACTGGTACCCCTTCCAGGTGACGGCGCTGGGTCTGGGCCCGATCTGGATGAGCGACAACACCGACGCCAAGCGCAAGGCCGCCGCGCAACTCGAGGCCGGCGAGGTGTTCGCGTTCGGCTTGTCGGAGCAGACCCACGGCGCCGATGTCTACCAGACCGACATGATCCTGACGCCGTCAGAACACGGCTGGACCGCGAGCGGCGAGAAGTACTACATCGGCAACGCGAACGTGGCGCGGATGGTCTCGACCTTCGGCAAGATCGCGGGCTCCGACGAGTACGTGTTCTTCACCGCCGACTCCCAGCACGATCGGTACGACCTGATCAAGAACGTGGTGAACTCGCAGAACTACGTCGCCAACTACGCGCTGCGCGACTACCCGGTCACCGAGGCCGACATCCTGCACCGAGGCCAAGGGGCGTTCCACGCGGCCCTGAACACCGTCAATGTCTGCAAGTACAACCTGGGCTGGGGCGCGGTCGGCATGTGCACGCACGCCATGTACGAGGCGGTCACCCACGCCTCCAACCGCGTCTTGTACGGCACCGTCGTCACCGACTTCAGCCATGTGCGGCGGCTGCTCACCGACGCCTACGTTCGGCTGATCGCGATGAAGCTGGTCGCCACCCGCGCCTGCGACTACATGCGCAGTGCGTCGGCCGACGACCGCCGGTACCTGCTCTACAGCCCGCTGACCAAAGCCAAGATCACCAGCGAAGGCGAGCGGGTGATCACCGCCCTATGGGACGTGATCGCCGCCAAGGGCGTCGAGAAGGACACCATCTTCGAGGCCATGACCCGCGAAATCGGTTTGCTGCCAAGGCTCGAAGGCACGGTGCACATCAACATCGGGTTGCTGGCCAAGTTCATGCCCAATTACCTGTTCGCGCCGAACGGCGATTTGCCGTTGATCGGCCGCCGCGACGACGCGGTCGACGACTCGTTCCTGTTCAACCAGGGGCCGACCGGGGGCTTGGGCAAGGTGCGTTTCCACGATTGGCGGGCGCCGTTCGAAAGCTACGCGCATCTACCTAATGTCGCGCTGCTGCGCGAGCAGATCGACGTGCTGGCCGAGATGCTGGCCAGCGCCACCCCCGACGCCGCTCAGCAGAGGGACATCGATTTTGCGTTCGGGGTTGGGCAGCTGTTCGCCACGGTGCCCTACGCCCAGCTGATCTTGGAGGAGGCCCCGTTGTCCGGAGTGGACGAGGCGCTGATCGACGAGATCTTCGCCGTGCTGGTGCGCGACTTCAACGGCTATGCCGTCGAGCTGGCCGACAAGTCCGCCACGACCGACGCGCAGGCCCGCTTCGCGATGCGGATGATCCGGCGCCCGGTGTTCGACCACACGCGCTACGACCAGGTCTGGAAGGAACACATCCAGCCGATCAACGGCGCCTACCAGATGCGGCCCTAGGCGCGAGCGTCACGCTGGCGTGACGCTCGGGAGGCGGCGTCACGCCAGCGTGACGTTCGGCAGGATGACAACCGGCCTACCCTTGACTGTGACGCAGCTCACCGTAATATGACCAGTGGTCATCGACGCTAGGAGGCCGCATTGCCAACGGTGACTTGGGCACGGGTGGACCCCGCCCGCCGCGCCGCCATCATCGACGCCGCGGAACAGGAATTCGGAGCGCACGGGTTTTCCCGAGGCAGCCTCAACGTCATCGCCCGGCGGGCCGGCGTCGCGAAAGGCAGCCTCTTCCAGTACTTCGCGGACAAGCGCGACCTGTTCGCGTTCATCGCCGACATCGCCAGCCAGCGGGTGCGGGCGTACATGGAAGACCGCATCCGCGAGCTGGACCCGAGCCGGCCGTTCTTCGACTTCCTGACCGACTGGCTCGACGCGTGGGTGGCCTACTTCGCCGACCACCCGCACGAACGGGCGCTGCACGCCGCGGCGACCCTGGAAGTCGACACCGAGGCCCGGGTCAGCGTGCAGAACGTCATCCACCGGCACTACCTGGAGGTGATGCGGCCGCTCGTTCGCGACGCGAAGGCGCGCGGGGATCTGCGTGCCGACTCGGACACCGACGCGCTGTTGTCGTTGCTGCTGTTGATATTTCCGCACCTGGCGCTGGCGCCCTACATGCGCGGCCTGGACCCGATTCTCGGGCTCGACGAACCCACCCCCGAACAGCCCGCGCTGGCCGTGCGCCGGCTTGTCGGGGTGCTGGCGGCCGCCTTCGCTGCGGCGCCGCGCCCGCCCGTCCGCTCAGCCCCACAACAATCCGAGGAGATGACATGACACGCACGCATTCGGGCTCGATGGTCAAGGGGGGCCTCAACTGGGACAGTCTGCCGTTGCGGCTGTTCGCCGGCGGCAACGCGAAGTTCTGGAACCCGGCCGACATCGACTTCTCCCGCGACCGCGCCGACTGGGAGCGGCTGACCGACGACGAACGCCACTACGCCATCCGGCTGTGCGCCGAGTTCATCGCCGGTGAGGAAGCGGTGACCGAGGACATCCAGCCGTTCATGTCGGCGATGCGGGTCGAGGGCCGCCTCGGCGACGAAATGTACTTGACGCAGTTCGCTTTCGAGGAAGCCAAGCACGTCCAGGTGTTCCGCATGTGGCTCGACGCCGTCGGCGTCACCGACGACTTGCATCAGTACCTCGACGACATCCCCACCTATCGGACGATCTTCTACGAGGAGCTGCCCGACTGCCTCAACGCCTTGTCGGTCGACCCCTCACCGGCGGCGCAGGTGCGGGCCTCGGTGACCTACAACCACATGGTCGAAGGGATGCTGGCGCTCACGGGCTACTTCGGCTGGCACAAGATCTGCGTGGAGCGCGGCATCCTGCCCGGCATGCAGGAGTTGGTCCGCCGGATCGGCGACGACGAACGGCGCCACATGGCGTGGGGGACCTTCACCTGCCGCCGCCACGTCGCCGCCGACGACGCCAACTGGGGCGTCTTCGAGACGCGCATGAACGAGCTGATGCCATTGGGGTTGCGCCTCATCGAGGAGGGCTTCTCCCTGTACGACCCGATGCCGTTCGGCCTGTCGGTGGACGAGTTCATGCAGTACGCGGCCGACAAGGGCATGCGCCGCTTCGGCACCATCTCCAGCGCCCGCGGGCGGCCGCTGGAAGAGATCGACCTGGACTACTCGCCGCTGCAGCTCGAGGACACCTTCGCCGACGAGGACGAGAAGGCCCTGGCCGCCGCGTCCGCCTGAGGCGGCTATTCGACCTTGCTGCCGCCGGCGGCGTCACCGGCGTCGACGTCGCCGATGGTGGCGACCCGTCCCCCGCAAGCGGGAGGTGCCCCCAGCGCCCGGCTACGCCGCGCTTGCGATCGCCACTAACCGACCCACACCGTCTTGGCGTTGACGAACGCGCGGATGCCGAGGCCGGCGAGCTCGCGGCCGTACCCGGAACGCTTGACGCCGCCGAACCCCAGCTCGGGGTAGGACACCGTCATGCCGTTGATGAAGACCTGGCCGGCCTCGATGTCGTCGATGAAGCGCTGCTGCTCGGCCTCGTCGTTGGTCCAGGCATTGGAGCCCAACCCGAACGTCGTGGCGTTGGCGATCTCGATCGCTTCGTCGATGTCCTTGGCCCGGTACATCGAGGCCACCGGTCCGAACACCTCTTCGGTGTAGAGCGCCATGTCCTTGGTGATGTCGGTGACCACCGTCGGCGGGTAGAACCAGCCCGGCCCGTCGATGGGCTTGCCCCCGAGCCGGATCGTGGCGCCCGCCGCGGCCGCTTCGTCCACCTGCTTGACGATGTCGTCGCGGCCGGACTCGGTGGCCAGCGGGCCCACGTCGGTGTCCGGGTCGGTCGGGTCGCCCACCTTGAGCGCCTGCATCCGCTCGGTGAACTTGTCGACGAACGCGTCGTAGATGTCGGTGTGAACGATGAACCGCTTCGCCGCGATGCAGGACTGGCCGTTGTTCTGGACGCGCGCGGTGACCGCGGTCTTGGCGGCCTCGTCCAGGTTCGCCGACGGCATGACGATGAACGGGTCGCTGCCGCCGAGCTCGAGCACGGTGGGTTTGATCTCGTCACCGGCGATGGCCGCGACCGACTGCCCGGCCGGCTCGCTGCCGGTCAGGGTGGCGGCCGCGACCCGCGGGTCGCGCAGGATGCGCTCGACGGCACTGGACGAGACCAGCAGCGTCTGGAAGCAGCCGTCGGGGAAGCCGCCGCGGGCGATGACGTCGGCCAGGTAGAGCGCGGACTGCGGCACGTTCGAGGCGTGCTTGAGGATGCCGACGTTGCCGGCCATCAGGGCCGGCGCGGCGAACCGGACGGCCTGCCACAGCGGGAAGTTCCACGGCATGATGGCCAGCACCACCCCGAGCGGTTGGTAGCGGGTGTAGGCCCGCTTGGCGCCGACCGCCTGCGCGTCGGCCGGCTCGTCGGCCAGAAGCTGTTCGGCGTTCTCCGCGTAGTAACGAAAGCCCTTGGCGCACTTGAGCGCCTCGGCCTTGGCCGACTTGAGCGTCTTGCCCATCTCCAGGGTCATCATCGCGGCGACGTCGTCGGCCTCCTTCTCCAAGAGGTCGGCGGTCGCGTTTGCCCACTGCGCGCGCTGGGCAAAGGTGGTGTTATGGCGGTAGTCCTGGAACCGGGCGTACGCGCGGGCGATGGCCGCGTCGACTTCCTCGTCGGTTGCCGGGGTGAAGGTCTTCACCGTCTCGCCGGTGGCCGGGTTGATCGTGGCGATGGGCACGCTGCAATCCTTCGCTTCGGGGTTGGTAAGAGGTCCAACACCCAGCCTGCCACTATCGTTCCCCCAAGGGAGGTGCCGGATGAGTAAAGCCGCCGAACTGATGGTCAAGTGCCTGGAAAACGAGGGTGTTTCCGTGGTGTTCGGACTGCCGGGGGAGGAGAACATCCGCTTCGTGCAGGCGCTGGCCGCGTCCAGCATCCGCTACGTGCTCACCCGGCACGAGCAGGGCGCGGCCTTCATGGCCGAGATGTACGGGCGCGTCACCGGGCGGGCGGCGGTGGTCTCGAGCACTCTGGGCCCCGGCGCGATCAACATGCAACTCGGGGTGGCCGACGCCACCACCAACAGCACCCCGCTGGTCGCGATCTCCGCGCAAGTGGGCCACGACCGGGAGTTCAAGGAGTCGCACCAGTACGTCGACCTGGTGTCGATGTTCGCGCCCATCACCCGGTGGGCCGCCGGAGTCCCGACCGCGCGCGCCATCCCCGAGATGTTCCGCAAGGCGTTCAAGGTCGCCGAGACCGAACGCCCGTCGGCGGTGTACGTGGCCGTCCCCGAGCACATCGACGCCGACGAAACCGACTATGACTTGACGCCGTTGCCGCGCAACGTCGTTCGCGCCGACGCGCCCGCACCCGGCCAGGTGGAGCGCGCGGTCGACATCCTGCGCCAGGCCAAGCGGCCGGTGGTGCTGGCCGGGCACGGCGCCGCGCGCGGCAACGCCACCGCGGCCCTGGTGCGGTTCTCCGAGGAATTCGGCATCCCCGTCGCCAACACCTTCCACGGCAAGGGTGTCATGCCCGATGACCACCCCAACAGCATCGGAACCCTCGGGTTCATGCGGCATGACTACGTGAACTTCGGCTTCGACAACGCTGACGTGGTGATCGCCGTGGGCTACGAGCTGCAAGAGTTCGACCCCGTCCGGATCAACCCGCAGGCCGACAAGAAGATCATCCACATCCACCGGTTCCCGGCCGAGGTCGACGCCCACTATTCGGTGGACGTCGGGATCATCGGCGACATCAGCGCTTCCCTGGATGCGCTGACGGACGGGCTGGACG
Source organism: Mycobacterium sp. E735 (assembly GCF_001666955.1). Taxonomy (NCBI): domain Bacteria; kingdom Bacillati; phylum Actinomycetota; class Actinomycetes; order Mycobacteriales; family Mycobacteriaceae; genus Mycobacterium; species Mycobacterium sp. E735. Next base: position 44,139 of record NZ_LZIX01000270.1, read on the forward strand.
GCCACGCCTACGAGGCCGATCCGGAGGTTCCGGGGCACGGCCTGCTCGCCGAGGAATTCGCTCGGGGGCAAGAGGATTCACGCTATCCGCTGGCCCCGGCTCGGGTGGTGGCCGACACGCGGGCGGCGCTGGGCCGCAGCGACGTGGTCCTGGTGGACACCGGCGCCACCAAGATGTGGATGGCGCGGCTCTACCCGACGTACGAGTGCAATACCTGTCTGGTGTCAAACGGCTTGTCCACCATGGGGTTTGCGCTGCCGGGTGCACTCGGCGTCAAGCTGGCCCGACCAGAGTCGAAGGTGTTGGCCGTCGTCGGTGACGGCGCGTTCCTGATGAACTCGCAGGAGATCGAGACCGCCGTCCGCGAGCGGATACCGCTGGTGGTGCTGATCTGGGAGGACGGCGGTTACGGCCTGATCGAGTGGAAGATGGACCTCGAACTCGGGGCCCACTACTACGTGAAGTTCGGCAACCCCGACGTGGTGAAGTACGCGGAAAGTTTTGGCGCCAAGGGTTATCGGATCTCTCATGCCGAGGAACTGCTGCCGACGCTGCGGGCCGCCTTAGCGGATGACGGCGTCTCGGTGATCGCCTGCCCGGTCGATTACTCGGAGAATTTGCGGCTGACCGATCGGCTGGGCGAGCTGGACGAGACGCTGTGATTCACGGGCACATCCAGGCCAACGGCGGACAGACGCCCGTGTTCGGCGGCAGCCGCAATCCCGGCGGCTGCCCTTGCACAATGAGCGCGGGCAGGCCGGAGTCGGGCGCGAAGTAATAGGTGTGGCAGACGTTGCGGTCCCAGTCCGGCATCCGGCGCATCTCGCCCAGGTTCGGGCACCACATCTGGCTGCAGATGTGTGAGGTGTAGCAAGCCGGCGGTCCCTCGGGCGGCGCGCACTCGGGCGGCTGATTACCGCCGTTGTTCGTGGAGCACACGGCGTGGGCGGTACCCGGACCGAGCATGAGGTCCGCTGTCCACAGCGAGCCGGAGAGCGCCAGCAGGGTTGCCAACCCCGCGATCGCTGGTCTCATGGTCGGATCCTTCGCCGCGCGCCGCCGATGTGGCGAGGGGCTTAAGTCCTCACATCACAGGACGGGCCCGAAGGCCCTATCGATCGGGTCGCCGGGCGCGGAGCCTTAAGACATGAGGCCGACCCGGCACCTCCACAAGCGGTTGGGTGGCGCCGCTGCTGCGGAGACCCTGTTCGCGGTGGCCCTGTTCGCGGTGGCGCCTGCGGGGACGGCGGGCGCCGTCTACCCCGGCGTTCCGGAGTGGTATTCGCAGGCCGAAGAGCACCTGGCGCACACGACGAAGTTCATGCAGGCGGCAGTCGACGCGATCGAAGCCAACGACATCAACGCTCTACGGGCGGCCTGCTCGGCGGTCCACGACGAACAAGCCATCGGCCTGCAGGCCCACCTGCCCACGCCGGACCCCGCCCTGACCACCGCCTTGCAAAAGCAGATCAACGACTTTCACACTGCGATGCACATGTGCATGTCGTTGGGGCCGAACTCCACCCCGGTCGATCTAAATCTGGCGGACTCGTATGCGCACCAGGCGATTGAGGATCTCAAGACGGTCAACGACATTCTGGTCGAGGACCTGAGTTGAGGGCATCGCCCCAAATACGCAGATCTTTGCGCGAGTGTGCAGGTCTTTCTGTCCGTGGGGTGGCTGGTTTGGTGGTTTGAGTCCACCTGGTCATCCCGACGCGGCATAGCCTGGGCCGCGCTTCGCTAAGGTTTCGTCTGTGTCGTTGTGGCTGTCGCTGAGACCCTGGTGGCTGCAGTGGCCGTTGTACGCCCTGGCGGTGATGCTGGGCCTGGCACCGCTCGTGATGATCGGCGACTACCCCAGCGGGCCGTCCCGGTCGCACTGGACCAGCGCACCGTGGTGGATCACCGTCGCGATTGTCGCACTGGTGATCGGCTTGGCCACCGCGCTCGGCTCGGTGCGCCGCATGGCGGGGCTGCGGCCCACACTCGGAACGCTGTCATTCGCCGAATGTCGCCACGTGTCCGAGGCGATGCGTTCGGGCGCCCTTCCCGAGGATCCGGCAACGCGTGACGCGGCGAGGCAACTGATCGAGCGGGCCCGCGACTCGATCGCGGGTTCCGCCAAACTGATGATCACCGCTTGCTGGATTCTCGTTTCGGTGCAGGTTTTCGGCTTCATCGGTGACGCAAAGCATTTCACGTTGCGAAGCCTGTTGCTGGCGGTGGCGTTCGCATATCTCGCCGGCTACTACTGGTACTACCCGCGTCTGCTCGACGCGCGTCTGCAACTGCTCGACGAGCCCGCGGCCCGTTAGCCCCGTCCTGTTACGGAATCCGCCGCCGCCAGCGCCATCGGCCGGACGTACCCGCCGATCAGCGTTCGATGCCACCAGGCTCGCTCACGGCGCAGCTCGGCGGGCGTCGTGAAGCGATATTCGTACAGCAGCGCGCGCACGTAACGCGGCGGCGCATCCGGAAATGGGTTGCGCCGCAACAAGCGCAGTGTGGGCCGGTCGTTGCGCAGCAGTCGCTGCAGCAACGGCGTCAGCCACGGCTGCGCGTAGGCGGGCGAGATGGCGGCGAACCACATCAGCCAGTCCAGCCGCAGGTGATACGGCGCCCACTGGCGGGGGAGCCGGCGCACCGCGCCGGGCTTGCCCTTGAATTCGTATTCCTTCCAGACGGTCTGCTCGGTGGGGTGAGCTTCGTCGGTGCCTTCGATCACCACCTCGCGGCGAACGCGACCGATGCTGCCGAACGCGCCGTAGGTATTGACCAAATGAAAAGAGTTGAACGACATGTTCATTCGCTGCCGTTTGGACAACATATTGCGCACCGGCCAGTAGCTCATGAACAACACCGCCGCGGTGAACGCGATCACCAGCGCGGCGAACCACACCGGCGTCGCCGAGAACGCCGGATGAAGGCGCGCCCTGAACCACGAGTCGTCGATGGCGCTGCACGCCAACAGGATCGTCACCCAGTTGAGCCAGGCGAAGTTGCCCGACGCGACCAGCCACAGTTGGGTGACGACGATGATCGCCGCCGCGACGCCGGCCACCGGTTGCGGCGCGAACAGCCCGAACGGCACGATCAGCTGCGAGAAGTGGTTGCCCGCCACCTCAATTCGATGCAGCGGCTTCGGCAGGTGGTGGAAGAACCAGCTCAACGGCCCGGGCAGCGGCTGCGTCTCGTGGTGGTAGTACAGACACGTCAGGTCGCGCCAGCACGGGTCGCCGCGCATCTTGATCAACCCGGCGCCGAACTCGACCCGGAACAGCAGCAACCGGACCATCCACAGCGTCAACACCGGCGGCGCCACTTGGGAATTGCCGAGAAAGATCATCAAAAAGCCGGTCTCCAGCAGCAGCGACTCCCAGCCGAACGCGTACCAGGTCTGCCCGACGTTGACGATCGACAGGTAGAGCACCCATAGCGTCAGCCACATCAACATCGCGGCCCACAGCGGCACGGCATCGGCCGCGCCGGCGACGACCGCCGCCGACAGCGCCGCCCCGAACCAGGACACCGCCGAGAACAGGCGATCGGAGTACCGCAGGTGAAACAGGCTGGGGGTCCGCCAGAACGACTGCCCGGCCAAAAACCGCGGGATGGGCTGCATTCCGTGCTCGCCGATGAGCGCCCGGAACTGCGCCGCGGCCGCGACGAACGCAAGCAGGTAGACCACCGCGGCGCCCCGCTCGAGCACCTCTCTGCCCAGCCAATATTCGGGTGCGGAAAACCAGCCCATGGCCGTAACTCCTCGGACGGTGTAGGTCACACAGACCCGCGTATCCAGTCAATCAGCCGGCAAACGGCCAGCCAATACCCTCGACGGCTATTCGTCACCTGGCCCACGGGCCCGATCGGGCAGCGCCACCGCGGACGCGGCGAGCGCCGCGAGCGAAATCAGCGCCAGCAGCTGCACATTCGCGGAATGGCCGGCGTAGCCGTCCACCGATCGCCAGGGATGGCGCGAAAGCACGGCCCCGGCCAGGATCAGACCGCCCGCGCTCAGCGCCATCGCGGCGCCGTCGAAGCGGCGGCGCAGCGCGTATCGCAGCCCCAACGCCGCACCCACCACGACGACGCCCGCCGCCCCGGCGATCACCGCCGCGGCGGCCACCACCGCGACCGCCGCCCACGCCCCCGGGTTCCACGGCCGGGCGGGCGCATCGTCGCCGCGCCTGCTGCGGGTGCGCCACAGCGCGAGCAGGGCCAACAGCGGCAGCAAGGCCAGACCCACCGCGAGCCCCGCGCGGTAGGGCGCGTTGGACGGGAAGGTCAGCGTGATGGTGCCGGGGTCCCCCGGGGGCACCACCCAGCCCTGCTGCCAGCCGTTGACGGCGACCGGGGTCAGCCGGGTCCCGCTGCTGGTGCGCGCGACCCAGCCGGGGTTGATGCTTTCGGGGACGACCAGCACCCGCGAGGTGGACGACGACGGCGCCGAGCTGACCTCGCGGGCGGCCGCCCCGGTCGCGCCCGCCGCCGTCGCGGTTCCGGTGTGGCGGGCGT
>NZ_LZIX01000271.1:0-24411 GCF_001666955.1 Mycobacterium sp. E735
GCCCCAGTGCGTGAGCGCCGCGGCCACACCGCCCGGGGCCAGAATCGGCAGCGCGGACCAGCAGGCCACGTATCTGCACGAGTTCGCGGGCGAGAACGTTCCGCAGGCCTGCGTCGCCATCGCCGAGCCGCAACCGCTGTTCGACCCCACCCAGCTGAAGACCACCGCGGTGCGCACACCGAGCGGCTACCGCCTCGACGGCGTGAAGTCGTTGGTTCCGGCGGCGGCCGACGCCGAGCTGTTCATCGTCGGCGCCCAGCTGGACGGCAAGCCGGCCTTGTTCATCGTCGAGTCGTCGACGAAAGGCCTTACCGTCAAGGCGGATCCGAGCATGGGCATCCGCGCGGCGGCCCTGGGTCACGTGGAGCTCTCGGGCGTCTCGGTGCCGCTGAATGCGCGCCTCGGTGAGGACGAAGCCACCGACGACGACTACTCGGAGGCTCTCGCGCTGTCCCGGCTGGGCTGGGCGGCACTGGCGGTCGGCACCTCGCATGCGGTCCTCGACTACGTGGTGCCCTACGTGAAGGAGCGCGAAGCGTTCGGCGAGCCGATCGCCCACCGTCAGGCCGTCGCGTTCATGTGCGCCAACATCGCGATCGAGCTGGACGGCCTGCGGCTGATCACCTGGCGGGGCGCCGCCCGCGCCGAGCAGGGCCTGCCCTTCATCCGCGAGGCGGCACTGGCCAAGCGGTTGGGCGCCGACAAGGGCATGCAGATCGGCCTGGACGGCGTGCAGCTGCTCGGCGGCCACGGCTTCACGAAGGAACACCCGGTCGAGCGCTGGTACCGCGACCTGCGGGCCATCGGCGTGGCCGAGGGCGTCGTCGTCATCTAAGTCGTCATTCAACTCGAGCCGAAAGACCAATCATGGCAATCAATCTCGAACTGCCCCGCAAACTGCAGGCGGTGGCCGTCAAGACGCATCAGGGCGCCGCGGAACTGATGCGGCCGATCGCCCGCAAGTACGACCTGGCCGAACACGCCTACCCGGTCGAACTCGACACCCTGTACAACCTGTTCGCGGGCGCCTCGGAATCCATCGAGTTCGCCGGGGCCGACAACCTGGGCGACGAGAACAAGGACAGGGACCAAAACCACAACGGCGCGAACATGGCGGCCCTGCTGCAGACCCTGGAGGCCTGCTGGGGCGACGTCGCGATGATGTTGTCGGTCCCCTACCAGGGCCTGGGCAACGCGGCCATCTCCGCGGTGGCCACCGAGGAACAGTTGGAACGCCTGGGCAAGGTGTGGGCGGCGATGGCCATCACCGAGCCGGGCTTCGGCTCCGACTCCGCGGCGGTGTCGACCACGGCCAAGCTGGACGGCGACGAGTACGTGATCAACGGCGAAAAGATCTACGTCACAGCCGGTTCGCGCGCCACCCACATCGTGGTGTGGGCGACGCTGGACAAGTCGCAGGGGCGCGCGGCCATCAAGTCGTTCATCGTGCCGCGCGAGCACCCGGGCGTGACCGTCGAGCGGCTCGAACGCAAACTCGGCATCAAGGGCTCCGACACCGCGGCGATCCGATTCGACAACGTCCGGATCCCGAAGGAGAACCTGCTCGGCAACCCGGAAATCGAAGTGGGCAAGGGCTTTTCCGGCGTGATGGAGACCTTCGACAACACCAGGCCCATCGTGGCCGCCATGGCCATCGGGGTCGGCCGCGCCGCCCTGGAGGAGATCCGCAAGATCCTGACCGAGGCCGGCGTGGAGATCTCCTACGACAAGCCCTCGCACGCCCAGAGCGCCGCGGCGGCCGAGTTCCTGCGGATGGAGGCCGACTGGGAGGCCGCCTACCTGCTCGCGCTGCGCGCGGCGTGGCAGGCCGACAACAAGATCCCGAACTCCAAAGAGGCGTCGATGAGCAAGGCCAAGGCCGGCCGCATGGCCAGCGACGTCACCCTCAAGACTGTCGAATTGGCCGGCACCGCAGGCTATTCCGAGCAATCGATGCTGGAGAAGTGGGCGCGCGACTCCAAGATCCTCGACATCTTCGAGGGCACTCAGCAGATCCAGCAGTTGGTGGTCGCCCGCCGCTTGCTGGGCCTGTCGTCGGCCGAGCTCAAATAGCGACCGGTCTGCGCCGAACGTGCAACCATGGCGGAAATTCGGCGATTTCTTCGCCCTGAGTGCACGTTCGGCGAAACTTAGGCGCCGATCGCGTCCAGCTGCTCGCGGACCTCGTCGTCCAGCTCGATGGAGGCGACGTCGAGGTTCTCCTCGAGGTGGCGCACCGACGAGGTGCCCGGGATCAGCAGCACGTTGGGCGCCACGCCCAGCGTCCACGCCAGCGCGACCTGCGCGGGCGTGTGCCCGAGCCGGTCGGCGGTCTCGACGACCACTCGGTGGGTGAGCACCGGGTTGGGCCGGATGAAGGCGGCCCCCAGCGGGAAGAACGGAACGAACGCGATGCCGCGTGTCGTGCACTCCTCGAGCACGGGCGCCGATCCGCGGTCGACGAGGTTGAATGCGTTTTGCACACAGGCGACTTCGGTGCGCTCCAAGGCGCGCAGCAGGTGATCGCGGTTGACGTTGCTCAACCCGATCCCCCCGATCAGTCCCGCGTCGCGGGCTTCGATCATCACCGACAGCTGGTCGTCGAAAAGCTGATCCGGCCCGTCGCTTTCGAACACGCGCAGGTTGACCGCGGCCAATTGGTCGGCGCCGAGCGTGCGCAGGTTGGTCTCGATGTCGCGGCGCAAGTCGGCCGGCTCGTCGACCGGTAACCAGGCGCCGCTGTCGTCGCGCCGGCCGCCGACCTTGCTCACCAGCGCCAAGTTCTCCGGATAGGGATGCAGCGCCTCGCGGATGAGCTCGTTGGCGACGTCGGGACCGTAGAACTGGGCGGTGTCGATGTGGTCGACGCCGAGTTCGACGGCCCGGCGCAGCACGGCGAGCGCCTCGTCGCGGTCCCGCGGCGGGCCGAAGACGTTGGGCCCCGGCAACTGCATCGCGCCGAAGCCCACCCGGGAGACCGAAAAGCGACCGAGTGGAAAGGAATCCATACGGTGAGGTTAGCGTCGGTGCATGGACACGTTTCAAGCGCTCGTCGCCCGCGAAGATGGTGACCGGATAACCGCCTCGGTCGAGACTTTGAGCCGCTCCGACCTCCCACCCGGTGAGGTGACGATCCGGGTGCTCTATTCGAGCGTCAACTACAAGGACGCGCTGGCGCTGACCCCGGGCGGCGGCGTGGTGCGCAGCTACCCCGTCGTGCCCGGCATCGACCTGACCGGCGAGGTCGTCGAATCCGGTTCGGCGGACTTCACCGTCGGCGAGCAGGTGCTGGCGCACGGATACCAGATCGGCACCGGCCACCACGGCGGCTACGCCGAATACGTGCGACTGCCGGCCGACCAGGTCGTCGCGCTCGGCGCGCTGAGCCCGCACGAGGGCGCGGCGATCGGGACAGCCGGCTTCACCGCCGCCATGAGCGTGCAAGCGCTGATCGACTGGGGCATCGAACCCGGCGCCGGCTCAGTGGTCGTCACGGGCGCCTCCGGCGGCGTGGGCTCGGTCAGTGTGGACCTGTTGGCCGCCGCGGGCTACCGGGTGGTGGCCTCGACCGGCAAAGAGGGTGCCGCCGGGCTGCTGAAAGAGCTTGGCGCCGCGGAGGTTATCGGCCGACTGCCCGAGGATCCCGACGCCAAACCGCGGCCGTTGGCCAAGGCGCGGTGGGCGGCCGCGGTGGACTGCGTCGGCGGCGCGACGCTGGCGGACGTGCTCAGCGCCGTCGACTACGGCGGGGCGGTGGCCTGTAGTGGCCTGACCGGCGGGCCGGCGTTGCGCACCACGGTGATGCCGTTCATCCTGCGCGGCGTGGCGCTGCTGGGCATGGATTCGGTGCAGATGCCGATCGGCCGGCGCCGCAAACTGTGGGCGCTGCTGGGTGATTCGTTGCGGCCGCGTCACCTCGACTTGCTCACCAGCGACGTCGACATCAAGGACGTCGTCGATGTGCTGGATCAGGTGCGTGCCGGCAAGTTCACCGGGCGGGCGGTGGTGCGGGTCGCCGGCGGTTTTTGAGTCGGCAGTAGGCTGTCCGACCATGCGTGCTGCGCGGGTGACTCGGCTGGACGGTCCGGACGCGATCGAGGTGGCGGAGATCGACGAACCATCGGGTGACGGTGTCGTCGTCGAGGTGCACGCGGCCGGTGCCGCCTTCCCCGACGCGCTGCTCACCCGGGGCCTCTACCAGTACCGCCCCGAGCCGCCGTTCGTGCTGGGCGCCGAGATCGCCGGCGTGGTCCGCTCGGCGCCGGACGGCGCGCACGTGCGGGCCGGGGACCGGGTCGTCGGGCTGACGATGCTGTCCGGCGGCATGGCCGAAGTCGCGATCCTGCAACCCGACCGGGTGTTCAAACTTCCCGACAACGTGAGCTTCGAGGCGGGCGCCGGCCTGCTGTTCAACGACCTGACGGTGTACTTCGCGCTGACGGTGCGGGGCCGGCTGGCCCAGGGCGAGACGGTGCTGGTGCACGGCGCCGCCGGCGGCATCGGGACGTCGACGCTGCGGCTGGCGTCGCTGCTCGGGGCGTCGCGCACCATCGCGGTGGTCAGCACGGAAGAGAAGGCGAACGTCGCGACGGCCGCCGGGGCCACCGACGTGGTGTTGGCCGACGGGTTCAAGGATGCCGTCAAGGAGCTCACCGGCGGTCGCGGCGTCGACGTAATACTCGACCCGGTCGGCGGCGACCGCTTCACCGACTCGTTGCGCTCGCTCGCCCCCGGCGGACGGCTGCTCGTCGTCGGCTTCACCGGCGGGGATATCCCGACGGTGAAGGTGAACCGGTTGCTGCTCAACAATATTGACGTGGTCGGCGTGGGCTGGGGCGCCTGGACGGCGACGCATCCGAACGCGCTCGCCGAGCAATGGGCCGGCCTCGAGAAGCTGCTCAGCTCGGGCGAGCTGGCCGCCCCCACCCCCGAGGTCTACCCCCTGGACGAGGCCGCCGCCGCGGTCGCGTCGCTGGAGAACCGCACCGCCAAGGGCAAGGTCGTGGTGCGCGTCCGCGACTGACGCGATGTGCCGGTCGATCGGCGACACATAAACGTCAGCGAAGACACGCCGTGTCGGGTCGCAATGGATTATGTCTCGCGGAGGGCCGGGCCCTTGTGCCGGCCAGAAACAAAAAGTAATGTCACTTTCAGTTTTGTCCCAGCGAGCCCCCGGGGGTCAGCCATGGAATCCTTCGTCCACATGCGAAAAGGCAAGACGCCGCGACGCCTGCACGCCGACCTCGACGGGCTCAAGGACGACGAGCTGGGGCGGGACGGATTCACCGGCCGCACCGCGAACCTGTACCGCCGCCACGACCCCACCGCCTACCGGTCGGTCGGTCCGCTGCGCCCCGTCGACGTGCTCGCGGAACAGCTCAAGCCCGCCGACGCCACCGACGCCAACGGCGGTCCGCTGCTCATGTTCAGCAACGCCGACTGCCGAATCCTGTTGAGCCGTCGCCACGAACCGATGCCGTTCTTCGTCCGCCATGTCGACGGCGACCTGCTGTGCTTCGTACACCGGGGCGCCGGCCTGGTCGAAACCGAGTTCGGGCCGCTGCGCTACCGAGGGGGCGACTGGCTCTACCTGCCGAAGGCGTGCACCTGGCGCCAGGTGCCCGACGAGGAGACGACGCTGCTCATGGTCGAGGCGACCGACGAGTTCCGGGTGCCGCCGCCCGGGCCGCTGGGCCGGCACTTCCCGTTCGACCCGTCGCAGGCCACGATCCCCGACCCGGCGCCCATCGACGATGACGGGCGCGAGGAATACGAGGTGCGGCTCATGCACGAGGGCGGCCCGACGACCCTGTTCTACCAACACCATCCGCTCGACGTCGAAGGTTGGCGCGGCGACAACTTCGCGTTCACCTTCAACATCGACGACTACAACGTGGTCACCTCCGACAGCGTGCACCTGCCGCCGACCGTGCACCTCTTCATGCAGGCCACCGGCGTCTACGTGATGAACTTCCTGCCCAAGCCCGCCGAAGGCGTGGCCGGCACCGAGCGCACGCCGTGGTACCACCGCAACGTCGACTACGACGAGATCGCCTTCTTCCACGGCGGCTCGCTCTACGGCATCCCGATGCCGCCGGGCCTGATTTCCCATGCGCCGCAAGGCGTTCACCACGGCGCACCGGAGAAGGCGCGGGAACGGGCGCGCCGCAAGTTCGACGAGTACTCCCGCGTCGATTGGCAAGTGATCGCCGTCGACACCCGCCGGCGACTGACCCCGTCGGCCGAGGTGCTGGCGCACGACCTAGGACAACACTGACCATGACGACCCGCCACGAATACGAGCGAATCCCCTATCTCATTGCGTTCCAGAACGATTCCGGCGTCCGCGACGTGTACGGCGGCCTGGCCGAGATCACCGTGCTGGAGAGCTACCTGCTCAAGCCGAAAGACAAGCCGTCGGACACCGTGCTGGTGTTCATGCACCCGATCGGCGGCGGCGCCTACCTGCCGATGATCAACGCGCTGGCCCGGGCCGGCCACCATGTCATCTACTGCAACAGCCGGTTCCGCGGCACCGACTCGGCGCTCCTGATGGAGAAGGTGGTCGAGGATCTCGGCGAGTGCATCAAGGACGCGAAGAAGCGGCTGGGCTACACCAAGGTGGTGCTGGCCGGGTGGAGTGGCGGTGGCTCGCTGTCGATGTTCTACCAGCAGCAGGCCCAGCACCCCACCATCACGTCGAGCCCGTCGGGCGACGGCCCCGACCTGACCGCCCTGGAGCTGCCGGCCGCCGACGGCATCATGCTGCTGGCCGCGCACATCAGCCGGCATGGCACGCTGACCGAATGGCTGGACGCGTCGATCCTCGACGAATCCGATCCGACCAAGCGCGATCCCGAGCTGGACCTGTACAACCCGGACAACCCGAACCAGCCGCCCTACAGCCAGGAGTTCCTGGCCCGGTACCGCAACGCACAGGTGATGCGGAACCGGCGCATCACCGCGTGGGTCAAGGACAAGCTCGCCGAGCTGAAGGCGGCCGGCCGCGAGCAAGACGAGTTCTGCTTCGTCGTGCATGGCACCATGGCCGACCCGCGCTGGCTGGACCCGACCGTCGATCCCAACGAACGCGTCCCGGGAACCTGCTACCTGGGGGATCCTCAGGTGGTGAACATGAGCCCGGTCGGATTGGCCCGCTTCTCCACGCTGCGCGGCTGGCTCTCGCAATGGAGTTACGACGACGCCCGCGGCGACGGGGTGGCCTGCGGGCCCGACATCGCGGTCCCGGCGCTGGTCATCGGTAATCTGGCCGACGACGCCTGCACGCCCAGCCACACCAGGCGGCTGTTCAACGCGATCGGGCACCAGGACAAGGAGATGCACGAAATCCCCGGCGCCACCCACTATTACGCGGGCCCCGACCAGCGCGACAAGCTGCGCGCGGCCGTCGATCTCGTCACCGACTGGCTGGTCCGGCACGACTTCGCGGGGGCGCAGTGACGCCCACCGGGCCGCTGGACGGCGTCCGGGTGCTCGAGCTGGGCACGCTGATCGCGGGCCCGTTCGCCGGACGGTTGCTGGGCGACATGGGCGCCGACGTCATCAAGGTGGAACCCCCCGGCGCCCCGGACCCGCTGCGCACCTGGGGCCAGGCCGAGGCCGACGGGGAGCACGTCTTCTGGACGGTGCACGCGCGCAACAAGAGAGCCATCACCCTCGACCTGCGCAAGCCCCGCGGCCGCGAACTGTTCCTGGAGCTGGTCGCGAAGTCCGACGTCGTCGTGGAGAACTTCCGCCCGGGCACGCTGGAGAAATGGGACCTGGGTTACGACGTGCTCAGCGCCCGCAACCCGGGCATCATCCTTGTCCGGGTGTCGGGCTACGGGCAGACGGGACCCGACGCGCACAAGGCGGGCTACGCCTCGGTCGCCGAGGCGGCGAGCGGCCTGCGCCACCTCAACGGTTTCCCCGGCGGCCCGCCGCCCAGGCTCGCGCTCTCGCTCGGTGACACCCTGGCCGGCATGTTCGGCGCCCAGGGCGCGGTGGCCGCGCTGTACCGCCGCGGCATCACCGGGCGCGGCCAGGTGGTCGATGTCGCGTTGACCGAATCCTGTTTGGCCGTACAGGAATCCACCATCCCCGACTACGACCTCGCCGGCGTGGTGCGCGGGCCGTCGGGCACCCGGCTCGACGGCATCGCGCCGTCCAACATCTACCGCAGCGCCGACGGCTCGTGGGTGGTGATCGCCGCCAACCAGGACACCGTCTTCGCCCGGCTGTGCAAGGCGATGGGCCGCCCGGAGCTGGCCATCGACGACCGGTTCGCCACCCACGGCGCGCGCGGCCGCAACCAGGACGAGCTCGACGAGATCATCGGCGCGTGGGCCGCGGAACGCCGGCCCGCTGACATCATCGAAACCCTCAGTGCCGCGGGGGTGATCGCCGGTCCGATCAACACGGTCGCGGAGGTGGTCAACGACCCGCAGCTGCGGGCCCGCGGCATGCTGGTCGAGCACTTCGATGAACGGATCGGGCGCAACGTTCTCGGGCCGGGCATCGTGCCGGTGCTCTCCGAATCCCCGGGCCGCGTGCGCAACGCCGGGCCGGCGCGGCCGGGCCAGCACAACGACGACGTCTACGTCGGGCTGCTGGGCAGGACCGCCGAGGAGCTCGCGGAGCTGCGCGCCGAGGAGGTGCTGTGAACCAGCACGTGGCCATCCGCGAGGTGGCGCTGCGCGACGGTCTGCAGATCGAGGCGCCGATCCCGTTGTCGGCCAAGCTGGAACTGCTGGCCGCGATCGCGGCCACCGGGGTCCGCGAGGTGGAGGTCACGGCGTTCGTCTCGCCGACGAAAGTGCCGTCGATGGCCGACGCCGCCGAGCTCGCAGCCCACCTGCACGACTACCCCGACATCGAGTTCTCCGCCTTGGTGGCCAGTCCCAACGGGGCCAAGCGGGCGGTGGCCGCGGGCCTGCGCTCGATCGAGTACGTGGTGGCCGCCGACGACACGTTCAGCAAGGCCAACGTCGGCCGCACCAGCGCGCAGGCCACCGAGGCGATCGACGAGATCGTCGCGATCGCGCACGGCGCCGGCGTCACCGTCGAGGTCGTCATCGCCACCGCGTGGGACTCACCGTTCGAGGGCCCCACCCCGCCCGAGCGCGTGCTCGAGATCGCCGCGGCCGCCCGCGGCCGGGGCGCCGACCGCCTGTCGATCGCCGACACCATCGGCACCGCCACGCCGGGGCGCGTGAGTTCGCTGATCGCGCAACTGCGTCCGGTGATCGGCGACCTGCCGCTTGGCGGCCATTTCCACAACACCCGCGGCTCCGGGCTGGCCAGCGCGTACGCGGCGGTCGGCTCCGGGGTGACCCGGCTGGACGCCTCGGTCGGCGGGCTGGGCGGCTGCCCGTTCGCGCCCGGCGCCACCGGCAACATCGCCACCGAGGACCTGGTGTACCTGCTGTCCGACAGCGGCATCGGCGTGGACGTCGACCTGCAGGCCGCCATCGCCGCCGCCGAAGTCGCCAAATCGGCTGTGGGCCACGACCTGCCGAGCGCCCTGCTGCGCGCCGGCGACCGGATCCGGACCTAATGCCCGCCCCGGACGCGCTGACCGCCAAGGGCCGCCAAACCAGGCAGGCCATCGAGCAGGCCGCCCGGAAGCTGTTCGCCGAACGGGGCTTTCACGGCACCACGCTGGCCGACATCACGTCGGCGGCGGGCCGCTCGCCCGCGGTGTTCTACCGGTATTTCGCCGACAAGGAGGACCTGCTCGCCGCGCTGGCCGAGTCGTTCCTGCATGACGTCGTCACACCGTCGGGGTTGAGCGTCGAGCTTCCCGAATCGCCCGACGACGACGCGTTCTTCACCGCGGTGGTCACCGGCTACTGGAACATGTTCAAACAAAACATCGGCATCATGATCGCCGTGGCCCAGCTCGCCGCCACCCAGCGGCGCTTCGCGACCGTCCAGAACGAGTTCCGCCGCTTCGGCATGGACATCGTCGCCGCCTCCGTCCGCCGCGCCCAGGACCAGGGCTACGGAACCGAGCTCGACCCGCAACACACCGCGGCGGCCATCGCCCTGCTGTTCGAGAACTTCACCACCGTCTTCGTCGGCCCCTCCAACCTGGGCATCAAGATCAGCGATGAGGACGCCATCGCCACCCTGTCGACGATCTGGAAGAAAACGCTTTACGGCACGTAAGGAGAAACCTGTGGACTTCACACTCCCCGAACACCTTCCGGGTCTGCTCGCCGAGATGGACGAGTTCATCGAGGCCGAGATCAAACCCTTGGAGCGCGAGCACATCCAGTACTTCGACAAGCGCCGCGAACACGCCCGCACCGACTGGGACAACGACGGCATTCCGACGCGCGAGTGGGAGGACCTGCTCGCCGAGATGCGCCGGCGAGCCGACAAGGCGGGCTGGCTGCGCTACGGGCTACCGTCGTCGCTGGGCGGCCGGGACGGCACCAACGTCGACATGGCCGTCATCCGGGAACACCTGGCGCACAAGGGTCTTGGCCTGCACAACGATCTGCAGAACGAATCCTCGATCGTCGGGAACTTCCCGCAGGTGATCATGATGGAGCGGTTCGGCACCGACGAACAACGGCGGGGATGGTCCGAGGCCCTGATCACGGGGGAACGTTCCATGGCGTTCGGGCTCACCGAGCCGCAGCACGGCTCGGACGCCACCTGGCTGGAGACCCGCGCCCAAACCGACGGTGACGGCTGGATCATCAACGGCTCCAAGCGGTTCAACACCGGCGTCCACCGCGCGACTCACGACCTGGTCTTCGCCCGCACCTCCGGTGAGGCCGGCCAGGCGCGGGGCATCACCGCGTTCCTGGTGCCGACGGACGCGCCCGGGTTCGACGTGCCCTACTACTGGTGGACGTTCAACATGCCGACCGATCACGGCGAGGTGGCGCTGACCGACGTCCGGGTGCCGGCCGACGCGGTGCTCGGCGAGGTGGACCGCGGCCTGGAGGTCGCGCAGACCTTCTTGCACGAGAACAGGATTCGGCAGGCGGCGAGCAGCCTGGGCGCGGCCCAGTACTGCATCGACCGCGCCGCCGAATACGCCGGCACGCGGACGGTGTTCGGCAAGCCGCTGTCGGTCAACCAGGCCGTGCAATGGCCGCTGGCCGAGTTGCAGACCGAGGCCCAGATGGTGCGGCTGCTCGTCCACTACGCCGCCTGGCACCTGGACCGCGACCACCACATGGAGGTCTCGGACAAGGTGTCGATGGCCAACTACCGGGCCAACCGACTGGTCTGCGACGCCGCCGACCGGGCCATGCAGATCTTCGGCGGCCTGGGCTACAGCCGGCACGAGCCGTTCGAACACATCTACCGCCACCACCGTCGCTACCGGATCACCGAGGGAGCCGAGGAGATCCAGATTCGCCGGGTGGCCCAGCGGCTGTTTAAGTTTGGCAAGTGACGTCGACCGAGGAGCTGGCCACCCAGATCGCCGCGGCGCTGGCGCCGGTCCTCGGCGCCGACGTCGCCGTGGAGAACCTGCGCGCGCTGACCGGGGGCGCCAGCCGCTCGACGTGGGCGTTCAACGCCGTCGCCGGCGAGCGACGCCACGCGCTGATCCTGCGCACGGGCGCGCCCGACGACGTGCACGCCGGCATGGAGCTGGAAGCACGCGCCCAGGCCGCCGCCGCTGCCACAGGCGCGCCGGTCCCCCACGTCCTCCTCGCTGACGATTCGCCTGCCGCCCTGGGCAATCCGTTCCTGATCTGCGACGCGATCGAGGGTGAGACGATCGTCCGGCGCATCCAGCGCCAACTCGACGAGGCCGGCGGGCAAGCGGCCCGCGCCGGGCTGCTGCGGCAATGCGCACAGGCCCTGGCGGCGATCCACCGCGCCGACCCGGGCATCCCCGGCCTGGCCCGCGAGGATCCGCTCGCGCAGTGGCGCGAGCGGCTCGACGCGATGGGTGACACCACGGCCACTTTCGAATGGGCGTTCCGCTGGCTCGAGGCGCGCCGACCGGAGTCATCGGCCGACGTGCTGGTGCACGGCGACTACCGGATGGGCAACCTCATCGTCGACGGGGCCCGCCTCGCCGCCGTCCTCGACTGGGAATTGGTGCACCGCGGCGACCCCTACGACGACCTGGCCTGGTTCTGCATCCGGGCCTGGCGCTTCGGCGCCCCGGCCAGCCTCGGCGCCGGCGGCCTCGGCAGCATCGAGAGCTTCTTGCGGGACTACGAGCAAGCCGGCGGGACCAGCGTCGACCGGGCGGCGTTCCACTGGTGGCTCGTGCTGGCCACCCTGCGCTGGGGCGTCATCTGCCGCTACCAGGCCGAGCGGCACCTGAGCGGCCAGTTCCGCTCGGTGGAGCTCGCCGCGATCGGTCGCCGCGTGTGCGAGACCGAGTGGGACCTGCTCGACCTGCTGGAAGGGGCCGCCTGATGATCGGCGCGTACGGCCGCCCGCTCGCGGCCGAGCTGGTGGCCGCGGTGGCCGAGTTCCTCGAGACCGACGTGCGGGCGGCCACCACCGGGCAGGTGAACTTCCACGCGCGGGTGGCCGCCAACGCGCTGCGGATCGTCGAGCGCGAGCTTCTCGACGAGAGCGACAGCGAATCCCGCGCCGCGCTGGCCGACCTGGGATTCGCCGACGAGGGAGAGCTGGCCGCCGCGATACGGGCCGGCGAGGTGGACGGGCGGGCCCGCGAGGTCACCGCGTGCCTGCGCACCTTGGTGCGCCGCCGGGTGGCGGTGGCGCACCCCGGATACGACACCGAATAGCCGGGCGACGACGCGGGCCGTGCAGCGGCGCGCGAAGGAGCCGGGCCATCGAGATAGGAGCAGTCGCCATGGCCGGTGCGAGTGTGGAGATCGTGGCCGACGCGGCCGACCGCCTGTTCACGGCGATCGAGAAGGGCGACTACGCGGCGGTCGACGGGATGTGGAGCGATGACATCGCGGTCTGGCGAGTCGGCGCGCGCGGCGACGACGGCAAGGCTCGCGCGCTGCGCGTCATCGACTGGTTCATCACCGCGACGACGGAGCGCCGCTATGAAATCCTGGACCGGCGATTCTTCGAGGGCGGCTTCGTCCAACAACACGTCCTGCACGCCACCGGTCATGCCGGACAATCGATCTCGATGCGGGTCTGCATCGTGATCAGGGTGGGCGGCGACGGCCGGCTGGACCGGATCGACGAGTACTTCGACCCCGCAGATATCGCGCCGTTGCTCGGCTGACGTTAGATTCGCCACGACAGATGGGGGTGACGATGACGACTTTGGAAACACTTCTCAACGATCCCGACCTGGCCGGCGTGTGGAACCTCGTCCCGAACCGCTCGACCATCACTTTCAAGATCAGGAACATGTGGGGTCTGGTGCGGGTCAAGGGCCGCTTCACCGAGTTCAGCGGAGACGGCCAACTGACGGGCACGGGGGCGGTCTTCGGCCGCCTCGACATCCGCGCCGCCTCCCTGGACACCGGCATCGGGCGTCGCGACAAGCACCTGCGCTCGGCCGATTTCTTCGACGTCGAGCGCTTCGGTGAGATCAGCGTCGTCGTCACCGCGGTGCAGCCGACCAAGGGCAAGTCCGCCGACCTCCGGGCCGCCTTCACCATCAAGGGCGTGACCGCGCCGCTGCCGCTGTCCGCCACGATCACCGAGCTCGACGACGGCTCGATCCGGATCGCGGGGGAAGCCAAGGTGGATCGCACCCAGTTCGACCTGGGCTGGAACCGCCTCGGCATGATCGCCTCGACCGCGACGGCAGCGGCGGACGCCGTCTTCGTGCGGGCTGCCCAGTGAATCCGGCGCGGCACCAGTAGCATCTGCAGCGTGTCCGACTCCAGTCCCGAATCCAGCGTCGCCCTGCGGATCCTGGTCTACAGCGACAACGCCGAAACCCGCGAGCAAGTGATCCGGGCGCTGGGCAAGCATCTGCATCCGGACCTGCCCGAGCTGACCTACCTCGAGGTGGCGACCGCCCCGATGGTGGTCCGGCAGATGGACGAGGGCGGCATCGACTTGGCCATCCTGGACGGCGAAGCCACGCCGACCGGCGGCATGGGAATCGCCAAACAACTCAAAGACGAACTGGCGACGTGCCCGCCGATCCTGGTGCTCACCGGCCGCCGGGACGACGCCTGGCTGGCGAACTGGTCGCGGGCCGAAGCCGCGGTGCCGCACCCCATCGATCCCATCGTGCTCGGCCGCACGGTCCTCGGGCTGCTCCGCACGCCCACCCGATAGACCCGCGCAAGGCGCCTCACCTGCGCCGTTAGCGTCTCACCGCGCCCGCATCCGCGTGTCGTTCGCGCACGGCGCCCGACCGCCAGGTTGCGGTGACGCAAAACTTTCCCGGATACCCCCACCCCGACAAAGCACACCTGCCTTCGCGACGCTATGTTGTGGAGGTCACTGTGACCACCCGCGGCCCGGGCGCGTCACAGCAGCCCGGCCCCCCGCCCGGCCGCCGCACCGGCGGCCCGTACGAGGAGATCTTGGAGCGAGTTGAACGTCTACATACCCATCCTGGTACTCGGTGCGATAGCCGCGGCCTTCGCCGTCGGATCGGTGGTGATCGCGAGCCTGGCCGGCCCGTCGCGCTACAACAAGTCGAAGATGGCCCCGTACGAATGCGGCATCGAGCCGACCGACAGCCCGGTCAGCGGCCCGCACGCGGCGAGCGGCCAGCGGTTCCCGGTGAAGTATTACCTGACCGCAATGCTTTTTATCGTCTTCGACATCGAGATCGTGTTCTTGTATCCCTGGGCGGTCAGTTACGACGCGCTGGGAACGTTCGCGTTGGTCGAGATGGTGGTGTTCATGCTCACGGTTTTCGTGGCGTACGCCTATGTGTGGCGCCGCGGCGGCCTGACGTGGGATTGAGGTAGACGTGGGTCTCGAAGAACAGCTGCCCGGTGGGATTCTGCTGTCGACGGTCGAGAAGGTGGCCGGCTATGTACGCAAGAACTCGTTGTGGCCGGCGACGTTCGGGTTGGCCTGCTGCGCCATCGAGATGATGGCAACCGCCGGGCCAAGATTCGACATCGCGCGGTTCGGCATGGAACGGTTCTCGGCGACGCCGCGGCAGGCCGACCTGATGATCGTGGCCGGGCGGGTGAGCCAGAAGATGGCGCCGGTGCTGCGCCAGATCTACGACCAGATGGCAGAGCCGAAATGGGTGCTGGCCATGGGCGTGTGCGCGTCGTCCGGGGGCATGTTCAACAACTACGCGATCGTGCAGGGCGTCGACCACATCGTGCCGGTCGACATCTACCTGCCCGGCTGCCCGCCGCGGCCCGAGATGCTGCTGTACGCAATCCTGAAGCTGCACGAGAAGATTCAGGAGATGCCGCTGGGCGTCAACCGGGAAACCGCCATCGCCGAGGCCGAGCAGGCCGCGCTGTCGGCTCGGCCCACCATCGAGATGCGCGGGCTGCTGCGATGAGCTCGCCCGACCACGACCCGAAGCAAGCGGCGACCGAAGGGGCCGGCGTGCCCCGTGCCGACGGTGAGGTCATCAACGTTCGCCGCGGCATGTTCGGCATCACCGGTAGCGGTGACACCACCGGGTACGGGCGGCTGGTGCGGGAGGTCGTGCTGCCCGGCAGCTCTCCCCGCCCATACGGGGGCTATTTCGACGACGTGGTGGACCGGCTGGCCGACGCTCTGCAGGCGGCCGACGTCGAATTCTCCGACGCGATAGAGAAAGTCGTGGTGTACCGCGACGAGCTGACCCTGCACGTGCGCCGCGAGGCGCTTCCCCAGGTGGCCCAGCGCCTTCGCGACGAACCGGAGCTGCGTTTCGAGATGTGCCTGGGCGTGAGCGGGGTGCACTATCCCCACGAGGCGGGCCGCGAACTGCACGCGGTGTATCCGCTCCAGTCGATCACGCACAACCGCCGCGTCCGGCTGGAAGTGGCTGCGCCGGACGAGGATCCGCACATCCCCTCGCTGTTCGGCGTCTATCCGACGACGGACTGGCACGAGCGCGAGACCTACGACTTCTTCGGCATCGTCTTCGACGGACACCCGTCGCTCACCCGCATCGAGATGCCCGACGACTGGCATGGCCATCCGCAGCGCAAGGACTATCCCCTCGGCGGCATCCCGGTGGAATACAAGGGCGCGCAGATACCCCCGCCCGACGAGCGGAGAGCGTACAACTGATGAGCACAGTCACTGACTCGACCAACGGCGGAGGCGGCGCCGGTGAAACCGTGCTGGTCGCCGGCGGCCAGGACTGGGACCAGATCGTCGACGCCGCTCGCAACGCCGACCCCGGCGAGCGGATCGTCGTCAACATGGGACCCCAGCACCCGTCCACCCACGGCGTGCTGCGGCTGATCCTGGAGATCGAGGGCGAGACGGTCACCGACGTCCGCTGCGGAATCGGCTACCTGCACACCGGCATCGAGAAGAACCTGGAATACCGCTACTGGACCCAGGGCGTCACCTTCGTGACCCGAATGGATTATCTGTCACCGTTTTTCAACGAGACCGCGTACTGCCTGGGCGTGGAGAAGCTGCTCGGCATCACCGATCAGATTCCGGAGCGGGTCAACGTCATCCGGGTGATGATGATGGAGCTCAACCGGATCTCCTCGCATCTGGTCGCATTGGCCACCGGCGGCATGGAGCTGGGCGCCATGACGCCGATGTTCGTCGGCTTCCGCGGCCGCGAGATCGTGCTGACCCTGTTCGAGAAGATCTCCGGATTGCGGATGAACAGCGCCTACATCCGGCCGGGCGGCGTGGCACAGGACCTGCCGCCGGGTGCGGAGTCCGACGTCGCCGAGGCCCTCAAGCCGCTGCGCCAGGTGCTGCGCGAAATGGGCGGCCTACTCAACGAAAACGCCATCTGGAAGGCGCGCACCCAGGACATCGGCTACCTGGACCTGACCGGGTGCATGGCGCTGGGCATCACCGGGCCGATCCTGCGGGCCACCGGGTTGCCGCACGACCTGCGCAAGAGCGAACCGTACTGCGGATATGAAAACTATGAATTCGACGTGATGACCGCCGACACGTGTGATGCTTACGGGCGCTACATGATTCGCGTCAACGAGATGTGGGAGTCGATCAAGATCATCGAGCAGTGTCTGGACAAGTTGAAGCCGGGCCCGACCATGATCGAGGACCGCAAGATCGCCTGGCCGGCCGACTTGAAGGTGGGCCCCGACGGCATGGGGAACTCACCGGAGCACATCGCCAAGATCATGGGCAGCTCGATGGAGGCGTTGATCCACCACTTCAAATTGGTCACCGAGGGCATCCGCGTTCCCGCCGGCCAGGTCTACACCGCGGTGGAGTCGCCGCGCGGCGAACTCGGCGTGCACATGGTCAGCGACGGCGGCACCCGCCCCTACCGGGTGCACTACCGCGACCCCTCGTTCACCAACCTGCAGTCGGTCGCCGCGATGTGCGAGGGCGGCATGGTGGCCGATTTGATCACCGCGGTCGCCAGCATCGACCCGGTCATGGGCGGGGTGGACCGGTGACCGGCCCGCAGGGACAGCCGGTCTTCCTCCGGCTCGGACCGCCGCCGGAGGAGCCCAACGCGTTCGTCACCGAGGGTGCGCCGCAGTCGTATTCGCCGGAGGTGCGGGCACGGCTGGAAGTCGACGCCAAGGAGATCGTCGGCCGCTACCCCAACAAGCGCTCGGCGCTGCTGCCGTTGCTGCACCTGGTGCAGGCCGAGGACTCCTACCTGACCCCGGCCGGTCTGGAGTTCTGCGGGGAGCAGCTGGGACTGACCGGCGCCGAGGTGTCGGCGGTGGCGAGCTTCTACACCATGTACCGCCGCGGGCCCACGGGTGACTACCTCGTCGGTGTCTGCACCAACACGCTGTGCGCCATCATGGGCGGCGACGCGATATTCGACGCGCTGAAGGAACATCTGGGCATCGGCAACGACGAGACCACCCCCGACGGCTCGGTCACCCTGCAGCACATCGAGTGCAACGCCGCCTGCGATTACGCGCCGGTGGTGATGGTCAACTGGGAGTTCTTCGACAACCAGACGTGCGACTCGGCACGCGAACTCGTCGACTCGTTGCGCTCCGGTGAGCCCAAGCCGCCGACGCGGGGCGCCCCGCTGTGCGCCTTCCGCGAGACGTCGCGCATCCTGGCCGGCCTGCCCGACGAGCGCCCGGACCAGGGCCAGGGCGGGGCGGGCGAGGCCACCCTGGCCGGGCTGAAAGTGGCGCAGGAACACGGCATGCAGGCGCCCACTCCCCCGGGGAGCCCGTCATGACGACCTCTCAGGCCACGCCGCTCACCCCGGTCATCAGCCGCTTCTGGGACGACCCGGAGTCCTGGACCCTGGAGACCTACCGCCGGCACGACGGCTACGAGGCGATGAAGAAGGCGCTGGCCATGGCGCCCGACGACGTCATCGCCACCGTCAAGGACTCCGGGCTGCGCGGCCGCGGCGGCGCCGGCTTCTCGACCGGCACCAAGTGGTCGTTCATCCCGCAGGGCGACACCGGCGCGGCCGCCAAGCCGCACTACCTGGTGGTCAACGCCGACGAGTCCGAACCCGGTACGTGCAAAGACATTCCGTTGATGCTGGCGACGCCGCACGTACTGGTCGAGGGTGTGATCATCGCCGCCTACGCGATCCGGGCCAGCCACGCCTTCATCTACGTGCGCGGCGAGGTGCTGCCGGTGCTGCGCCGCCTGCAGAACGCGGTGGCCGAGGCCTACGCCGCCGGATACCTGGGCCGCGACATCAACGGTTCGGGGTTCGACCTCGAGCTGGTGGTGCACGCCGGCGCCGGCGCCTACATCTGCGGCGAGGAGACCGCGCTGCTCGATTCCCTGGAGGGCCGGCGCGGCCAGCCCAGGCTGCGCCCGCCGTTCCCCGCGGTGGCGGGCCTCTACGGCTGCCCCACGGTGATCAACAACGTCGAGACGATCGCCAGCGTGCCCTCGATCATCCTCAACGGCGTCGACTGGTTCCGGTCCATGGGCAGCGAGAAATCGCCCGGCTTCACGCTGTATTCGCTGAGCGGGCACGTCGCTCGGCCCGGCCAGTACGAGGCGCCGCTGGGCATCACGCTGCGCGAATTGCTCGCCTACGCCGGCGGAGTGCGGGCCGGGCACCGACTCAAGTTCTGGACCCCCGGCGGATCGTCCACCCCGCTGCTCACCGACGAGCACCTCGACGTGCCGCTGGACTACGAGGGCGTGGGCGGGGTCGGCTCGATGCTGGGCACCAAGGCGCTGGAGATCTTCGACGAGACCACCTGCGTGGTGCGCGCCGTGCGCCGCTGGACGTACTTCTACAAGCACGAATCGTGCGGGAAGTGCACCCCTTGCCGGGAGGGGACCTTCTGGCTGGACCAGATCTACGAGCGGCTTGAAACCGGTACGGGCACCAGCGAGGACATCGACAAGCTGTTGGACATCTCCGACACCATCCTGGGGAAGTCGTTCTGCGCGTTGGGCGATGGCGCCGCCAGCCCGGTGATGTCGTCGATCGAGTTCTTTCGCGACGAATACGTGGCCCACGTCGAAGGCGGTGGCTGCCCGTTCGACCCCAGAGACTCCATGCTGAACGGAAAGGCTTGACACTTTGACCAGTGCCGCCAAAACCGAGACCGGCGACCCCAAGGACGGCCCCGAGCGTCCGCCGGACATGGTGACGCTGACCATCGACGGCAACGAAATCAGCGTGCCCAAGGGCACTTTGGTGATCCGAGCGGCCGAATTGATGGGCGTCCAGATCCCGCGGTTCTGCGACCACCCGCTGCTCGAGCCCGTCGGTGCCTGCCGGCAGTGCCTGGTCGAGGTCGAGGGGCAGCGCAAGCCGATGGCGTCGTGCACGACGGTCGCCACCGACGACATGGTGGTGCGCACGCAGCTCACCTCCGAGGCCGCCGACAAGGCCCAGCACGGGGTGATGGAGCTGCTGCTCATCAACCACCCGCTCGATTGCCCGATGTGCGACAAGGGCGGCGAGTGCCCGCTGCAGAACCAGGCGATGTCCAACGGCCGCACCGATTCTCGCTTCACCGACGTCAAGCGCACGTTCGCCAAGCCGATCAACATCTCCGCCCAGGTGCTGCTGGATCGCGAGCGCTGCATCCTGTGCGCCCGCTGCACCCGATTCTCCGAGCAGATCGCCGGCGACCCCTTCATCGACATGCAGGAGCGGGGCGCCCTGCAGCAGGTCGGCATCTACGCCAACGAGCCGTTCGACTCGTACTTCTCGGGCAACACGGTGCAGATCTGCCCGGTCGGCGCGCTGACCGGAACGGCCTACCGCTTCCGCGCCCGCCCGTTCGACCTGGTGTCCAGCCCCAGCGTGTGCGAGCACTGCGCGTCCGGGTGCGCCCAGCGCACCGACCACCGGCGCGGCAAGGTGCTGCGCCGCCTGGCCGGCGACGACCCCGAGGTCAACGAGGAGTGGAACTGCGACAAGGGCCGGTGGGCGTTCACCTACGCGACCCAGCCGGACGTCATCACCACTCCCCTGATCCGTGATGCGGACGGCGCGCTGGTGCCCGCGTCGTGGTCGCACGCGATGGCCACGGCGATCCGGGGCCTCGAGGCGGCCCGCGGGCGCACGGGCGTGCTGGTCGGCGGCCGGGCGACGCTGGAGGACGCCTACGCCTACTCGAAGTTCGCCCGAATCGTGCTGGACAGCAACGACATCGACTTCCGCGCCCGCCCCAGCTCGGCCGAGGAGGCCGGCTTCCTGGCGGCACACATCGCCGGCCGGCGCAATGTCAGCTATTCCGATCTGGAATCCGCGCCGGTGGTGGTGCTCGTCGGCTTCGAGCCCGAGGACGAGTCCCCGATCGTGTTCCTGCGACTGCGCAAGGCCGCCCGCAAGCGCGGGCTGCCGGTGTACGCGATCGCGCCGTTCGCCACGCGGGCGCTGGTGAAGATGTCGGGCCGGCTGATCAAGACCGCTCCGGGGGGCGAGGCCGCGGCGCTGGACGCGCTGGGCACCGGCGAGGTGGGCGACCTGCTCTCCTCCCCGGGCGCGGTCATCATGGTCGGGGAACGGCTGGCCACGGTGCCCGGCGGGCTGTCTGCCGCCGCCCGGCTCGCCGACGCCACCGGGGCCCGGCTGGCGTGGGTGCCGCGGCGGGCCGGCGAGCGCGGCGCGCTGGAGGCCGGCGCGCTGCCCACCCTGCTGCCCGGCGGCCGCCCGCTTGACGACGAGGCCGCCCGCGCACAGATCGCGGCGGCGTGGCACGTCTCCGAATTGCCTTCCGCCGGTGGGCGGGACGTCGAGGGCATCCTCGCCGGCGCCGCCGACGGGACGCTGGGCGCCCTGCTGGTCGGCGGCGTCGAACCCGACGACTTCGCCGATCCCCGAGCCGTGCTGGCCGCGCTGGACTCCGCGGGCTTCGTGGTCAGCCTGGAGCTGCGGGCCAGCGCGGTGACCGAGCGCGCCGACGTGGTGTTCCCGGTCGCGCCGACGACGCAGAAGGCCGGCGCCTTCGTCAACTGGGAGGGCCGCTACCGCCCCTTCGAACCCGCGCTGCGCGGCACCATCGCGCAGGCCAGCCAGTCCGACCACCAAGTACTCGACGCGCTGGCCGAGGAGATGGGCGTCTATCTCGGCCTGTCGACCGCCGAAGCGGCCCGCACGGAACTGGCCGGGCTGGGCACCTGGGACGGCGGCTGGGCGTCCGGCCCGTCCGTCGCGACCCCGCAGCCCGCCCAGCCCGGTGCGGGTGAAGCCGTGCTCACCGGCTGGCGGATGCTGCTCGACAACGGCCGGATGCAAGACGGCGAGCCGCATTTGGCCGGCACCGCACGCAAACCCGCGGTTCGGCTGTCGGCAGACACGGCCGCCGAAATCGGCGCCGCCGACGGCGACGCGGTGACCGTCAGCACGCCGCGCGGATCGATCAGCCTGCCGCTGATCATCACCGACATGCCCGACCGGGTGGTGTGGCTTCCGCTGAACTCGCCGGGTTGCGCCGTGCACCGGCAGCTGGGCGTAAGCCTGGGCAGCACAGTGAAAATCGGAGTGGGATCATGACGACGAGCTCCTTGTCCGCATTCGGGCACGACACCTGGTGGCTGGTGCTGGGCAAGGCGCTGGCCATCTTCGTGTTCCTCATGCTCAACGTGCTGGTCGCGATCCTGCTGGAACGCAAGATCTTGGGCTGGATGCAGCTGCGGCCCGGTCCCAACCGGGCGGGACCGTGGGGCGCGCTGCAAAGCCTCGCCGACGGAATCAAGTTGGCGCTCAAGGAAACCATCACCCCAGGCGGTGTCGACAAGTTCGTCTACTTCGCGGCTCCGGTCATCTCGACGATCCCGGCGTTCACCGCGTTCGCGTTCATCCCCTTCGGCCCGGTGGTGTCGGTGTTCGGCCACCGCACCCCGCTTCAGCTGACCGACCTGCCGGTCGCGGTGCTGTTCATTCTCGGGCTGTCGGCCATCGGGGTGTACGGCATCGTGCTCGGCGGCTGGGCATCCGGGTCCACCTACCCGCTGCTGGGCGGCGTGCGCTCCACCGCCCAGGTCATCTCCTACGAGGTGGCGATGGGGCTGTCGTTCGCGGCGGTGTTCCTCTACGCCGGTTCGATGTCCACGTCGGAGATCGTCGCCGCACAGGACCGGGTCTGGTACGTGTTCCTGCTGCTGCCGTCGTTCGTGATCTACCTGATCTCGATGGTCGGTGAAACCAACCGGGCCCCATTCGATTTGCCCGAGGCCGAGGGCGAACTGGTCGCCGGCTTCCACACCGAGTATTCGTCGCTGAAGTTCGCGATGTTCATGCTCGCCGAGTACGTCAACATGATGACGGTGTCGTCGCTGGCCACCGCGTTGTTCTTCGGAGGCTGGCACGCGCCCTGGCCGATCAACATGTGGGCGGGCGCCAACACCGGCTGGTGGCCGGTGCTCTGGTTCACCGCCAAGATGTGGACCTTCCTGTTCATCTACTTCTGGCTGCGGGCCTCGCTGCCCCGGCTGCGCTACGACCAGTTCATGGCGCTGGGCTGGAAGCTGCTGATCCCCGCCTCACTGGTCTGGGTGTTGATCGCGGCCGTGATTCGGACCATGCAGAACCAGGGGTATGCGCATTGGACCCCGGTGCTGGTGGTCAGCAGCATCGTGTTCGCGACGGCACTGGTGCTGTTGTTGCGAAAACCGTTCGCCACGCCGGGTATTCGCGCGCTGGAGCGACAGCTCCGCCGCCAGGCCAAACAGCTGCCTGCCGGACAGACCTCCACACCCGTATTCCCGACACCGCCGCTGCCGATGAAGTCCCTGGCGGCCGCGAGCAAGGAGAAAGCACGTGGCTAAGTTCCTAGACGCCGTCGCCGGATTCGGCGTGACGTTCGGATCGATGTTCAAGAAGAACGTCACCGAGGAGTATCCGGAGAAGCCGGGCCCGGTGGCGCCGCGCTATCACGGCCGTCACCAGCTCAACCGGTACCCGGACGGTCTGGAGAAGTGCATCGGGTGCGAGTTGTGCGCGTGGGCCTGCCCGGCCGACGCGATCTACGTCGAGGGCGCGGACAACACCGAGGAGCTCAGGTATTCGCCCGGGGAACGCTACGGCCGGGTCTATCAGATCAACTACCTGCGCTGCATCGGCTGCGGCCTGTGCATCGAGGCCTGCCCGACCCGCGCGCTGACGATGACCAACGACTACGAGATGGCCGACGACAACCGCGCCGACCTGATCTACGAGAAGGACCGGCTGCTGGCTCCCCTGCTGCCCGACATGACCGCGCCGCCGCACCCGCGCGCGCCCGGTGCCACCGACAAGGACTACTACCAGGGCAACGTCACCGCGGACGGCCTCAAGGAGACCGAGAAGGCCGGGGAATCCCGGTGACTGGAGTGACAAGCCAGCTCCTGGCTTCCGACACCATCGTGCGCACCTCCACCGGTGAAGCGGTGGCGTTCTGGGTGCTGGGCGCGCTCGCGCTGATCGGCGCGATCGGGGTGGTGCTCGCGGTCAACGCCGTGTACTCGGCGATGTTCCTGGCGATGACCATGATCATCCTGGCGGTGTTCTACATGATCCAGGACGCGCTGTTCTTGGGTGTCGTCCAGGTCGTCGTCTACACCGGCGCGGTGATGATGCTGTTCTTGTTCGTGCTGATGCTGATCGGCGTGGACTCCGCGGAATCCCTGAAGGAAACGCTGCACGGTCAGCGCATCGCCGCGGTCCTGGCCGGGATCGGCTTCGGCGTTCTGCTGATCGCGGCGATCGGCACCGCCGCGACCGTCGGCTTCGCGGGCCTGACCACCGCCAACGCCAACGGCAACGTGGAAGGGCTTGCGGCGCTCGAAGCGTTCGCGGTGGGCCAGCACCATCGCGCCGATGGCCGCGGTGATCAGCAGCGCGCTGGTGAGTTCGAACGCCCAGACGTACCGCGAGAAGATCAGCGCCGCAAGCCCTTCCACGTTGCCGTTGGCGTTGGCGGTGGTCAGGCCCGCGAAGCCGACGGTCGCGGCGGTGCC
>NZ_LZIX01000272.1:0-2851 GCF_001666955.1 Mycobacterium sp. E735
GCAGGGCGGTGGTCGCCAACCGCGCGATCCGTCGCATCATGACTGTCCTATTCCGTCGGGCGGCCCGTGGTCGGGGCGCTCTGCAGTTGAAGTAAATAGCGCGCCTGCCGCTACCGATCCCAAATTTGGCCGGCGGCCGCCGTGAGCCTCTTGTCAGGCGAGCATGGTTGGCGCTTAGCGCGACTCCGTGCCGTGACCGTTAAGGATCGTTACCGCAATCGTGATTTTCGCGCTCGTATCATGAATTCACGAGAATTCCGAAGCTTTGACCCGAACAACGCCGATCGGCGTCCGCGAGCCTGGGGGCTGATATGACGATCGCAATCGCCGCGCACGAGCCAATCGAGAACGACGCGTTCGACGCGCACGACGATGTCATTTCGGCGGTCGCACGGCTCAACGGTATGCCCTGGGGAGGGGACACCGTTCTCGCCGAATTGAAACCGCGCTGGCGGCCCTCAGAAGAAGAGATCGTGCGCGCGGCGATCACCGTGATTTTGGTCGCCCTTGTGGCGATGATCGCCGTCGCCGCAGTCGCGATCTTGACAATGGGTTAGCGGCGGCCACGAGTAGGCGAGCACACGCAGCTCGTTTGGTTTTGGCCCGCCCGTGCGGGAGTCGTTGGGCGGCGGCGACGAGCACTGTCCCGCCGCCGCACCCGACGGTGCGGGCGAACCCGCTTGCGGCACAAGCAATTCAGCGGGACTCATAACGCCGGTGCGCATCGGCCTCACGGGCCTCGGAGATTCGCTTCTGCTTGGCGATATAGAGCTCGGCGTCCGCGGCGGCGTGCAGCGTGGCGATATCGGCGTCCTTGCCGGAGGCCGACGCGGTCCCGATGCTGGTGCCCGGCGTATATAGCCGCGCGGCGCCGACGAATTGGTCTGCCGCGGTGGGCTTGCGACCGGGGCGGTCAGCGATACACACCGCGAACTCGTCGCCGCCGAACCTGGCCAGAACGGCGTGCGCGGGGGCCACTTCTCGCCAGATATCCGCGCGACTTATCAGGTGCCGATCGCCGGCGACATGTCCGTCGGTGTCGTTGATCTGTTTGAAGTTGTCGATGTCCAGCGCGACGACCGTGACGGTGGACGCGGTCGAACGGGACCGCGCCAGCAAGTCGGCGGTGGCAATCTCCCAGCCGGCACGGTTGAGCAGTCCGGTGAGCGGGTCGGTGCACGCCGCGGCGACCAAGGTCCGCGTCAACAGGCCGAATGACTCGGCGGCGCCGACAATCGCGATCACGAAGATGAGGTAGTCGATGTACAACTTGGGCATGGGCGCGAGCGCAAGCGCGACGACACACGCCACGGTAAGCGCGCCGACCAGCAGCGCGCCCCGGCGCGGCGAGTAGAACCCGCGGAGGTACATCGCCAGAAACATCGGGGCGATCAGGCAGACGAACTCGGCGACGATCGCGACGTGGAAGGCCATCACCATGGGTGTGGCGACGATCGCCACGGCCGTCGCCGGTCCGGGTTTGTCGGGCCGGACGGCCAACCACGCCAACGCCGCGGCGCCGAGCACGACCGCCGCGATGCCTCCGGTCGGGTTCCCCGGCTTCAGCCCGGGATGGATTCGGATGAAGGTGCTGAACACAACACCCCAGGTGTAGAGGAACGTGGTGGCGCCCAAATAGATTCGCAGCAGCCGAACCTGATGCTTGCCGTAAAAGCCGCTGCCCGCGTCAGCACGCAACCGCAACCGGTATCGGCCTGCCCTACGGCCGCCTGGGCCTCGGAGGCTTAGACCCATCCGGTCAATCTCCCGGTCATGTGCTGACGCTCGGCCAATTACTGACATCGCCATTTGGCGAGCGCTCGTTTGCGGGTTAACGCTACTAAAGCATGCCGCGACACGCTCAATGAAGCCGCTAGATCTCCGAAACGGCGGGCCGCCGATTAACAGCGTAATTCCCGGGAAATAACCGTAACGGCGAGGCCGCTTGGCAAAAGGCGATTGAGATTGCGGCGTGCCGGTCAGTGTTCACCGTCGCCCACACCGAAGTTGGCTTCACGCGCTACCGGTGCGGCCAACAGACCGGAAGAAGAGCTCGTGCAACGCGGCGATCACGATGATTTCGGTGGCCCCTGTGGCCGTGATTGGCGTCGCCGCGGGTTCGATCTTGACAACGGGTTAGCAGCGATTTGGTCCGGAATCGGCCGTTGCGGGACTTTCCCCAAACCGTGTCAGCAGTGGGACTATGGTGTTGCTGAATTGCTGCGTCGGGAGGTTTCCATGGACGGGACCCCGTTCGGCCGGTACCGATTAATCAATTTGCTCGGCCGGGGCGGCATGGGAGAGGTCTGGCGAGCTTATGACACCGTCACCGACCGGATAGTCGCGCTGAAAGTACTCCCGGCGCATTTTGCTGCGGACAAGACGTTTCAACAGCGATTCCGTCGCGAGGCCCACTCAGCGGCACGGTTGAACAACCCTCACGTGGTGCCAATACACACCTACGGCGAGATCGACGGACGGCTATTCGTCGACATGCGCCTGATCGAAGGGCGGGACCTGGCGACCGTGCTGGCCTCCGGTTCAATGTCTCCGGCACGCGCGGTGCACATCGTCGAGCAGGTGGCACACGCCGTATACGCCGCGCACAAGATTGGATTGGTGCATCGGGACATCAAGCCCTCCAACATCTTGCTCGATGAAAATGACTTTGCGTATCTGATCGATTTCGGGATCGCTCGTGTTCTCGGCGAGACCGGTCTGACTGGTACGGACGCGGTGGTGGGCACGCTGCGCTACATGGCACCCGAGCGCTTCAAAGTCGGTGAGGCCGATGCACGCTCGGACATCTACGCGCTTGCTTGCGTGCTCTACGAATGCTTGACGGGAGGCG
>NZ_LZIX01000273.1:0-30934 GCF_001666955.1 Mycobacterium sp. E735
GCTGGCCCGGGCGTGCGCCGGGTGGGCGCCCAGCAGCACGCTGAGCACCACCGACCGGGCCGTCATGGTGGCCATGGGCTAGACCTGTGACGCGCGGCGGCCGTAGTCACCGAAGGGCTCGTCGCGATGCCGCACCGCTTCCCGGAAGCCGTGTTCGGTTGCGTCGGCGACGAAGGCGTGGCCTTCGGGGGTATGCCGGGCGACACCGTCGAACACGGTGCTGACCATCCTGCTGGTGGCCACACCCTGTTGCAGCAGAGCCGAATTGAGCGCGAGCTTGACCATGATCAGCTGGTTGACCGGCACCGCGGCGATCCGCTGCACCAGCCGCTCGGTGCGCTCGTCGAGGTCTTCGGGCTCCGGCGCCTCGACCGCCAGGCCCCATTCGGCGGCCTGAGCCCCGGTGATGCAATCGCCGGTGAACAGCAGGCGCTTGGCGCGCTGGTCGCCCAGCCGGTGCGCCCACAGGCCCGCCGCCGGGACGCCCCATACCCGGGTCGGCGGGTACCCGATCTTGGCGTCGGCGGCAGCGATCACCTGGTCGGCGTGCAGCGCGATGTCGGTGCCGCCGGCCACGCAATAGCCATGGATCTTGACCACCGTCGGCTTGTCGGCGTGCATCAGGCTGGAGAAGCCGCGCACGAACCGGCTCATCATCTGGTAGTCGATCATCGGGTCCCACGGCTGATCGGGTAAGTGGTTGACCGCCTGGGTTTTTCCGCTGAGAACGGTGCCCGCATAGGCGCCGGTCCCGCCGGCCGAGCCGGTGCGATCGGCGTACGCGCTCAGGTCGAAGCCCGCACAGAAGCCCTCGCCACGACCCGACACCAGGATCACGTGCACATTGGGATCCAGATCGGCGCGCTCCACCAGCGCCGAGAGCTCCAGCGGGGTGTCCGCGACGATCGCGTTGCCCTTCTCCGGCCGGTTGAAGGTGATCCGGGCAACCCGATCGGTGACCTCATAGGTCATCGTCTTCAGGTTGTCGAAGTCGACCGGCCTGATCGCGTGAGTCATCCCTTTACTAGAGCACGCTCGAGAATGGGAGCCAGGTCCAGCCCGGTGGGCATCGTGCCGAACGCGCCGCCCCACCGACGGTCGAGCCGGGTGGTCAGGAAGGCCTCGGCGACCGCGGGGTGGCCGTGGCGCACCAGCAGCGAGCCCTGCAGCGCCAGACAGATGTCCTCGGCGACCTTGCGGGCCCGATGCGCGATGGTGTCCAGGTCGCTCAGGTCCTGCCGCAGCCGGTCGACGTGCGCGCCCAGTCGCGGGTCGGCCGCGGCGCTTTCGGAGAGTTCACCGAACAACACCTCGACGCATTCGGGGCGAGTTGCCATGGCGCGCAACGTGTCCAGCGCGCTCACATTGCCCGAGCCCTCCCAGATGCCCATCAGCGGCGCCTCACGGAACAACCGCGGCATGCCCGAGTCCTCGACGTAGCCGTTGCCGCCCAGGCATTCCAGCGCCTCGGCGGCGTGCGGGGTAGCGCGCTTGCACACCCAGTACTTGCTGGCCGCCAACCCGATGCGGCGCAGCAACGCCTCCCGGTCGTCGCCGCGCAACGCCTTGTCGGTGGCGCCGGCCATCCGCATCGCGACGATGGTGGCGGCCTCGGCCTCCACGGCCAGGTCGGCCAGCACGTTGCGCATGAGCGGCTGGTCGATCAGATAGGCGCCGAACGCCTTTCGGTGCTGAGCGTGGTGGATCGCGCGGGTCAGGCCGGTGCGCATGCTGGTGGCACTGCCGAGGGTGCAGTCCAGCCGCGTCAGGTTGACCATCTCGATGATGGTGGGGACGCCGCGGCCCTCCTCGCCCACCAACCATGCGGTGGCGCCGTCGTACTCGACCTCACTGGACGCGTTGGCGTGGTTGCCCAGCTTGTCCTTGAGCCGCTGCAGGAACATGCGGTTGCGACTGCCGTCGGGCAGCACCCGCGGCAGCAGGAAGCAGGACAGCCCGCCCGGGGCCTGCGCGAGAACCAGGAAGATGTCGCACATCGGGGCCGAGGTGAACCACTTGTGACCGACGAGGCTGTAGGTGCCGTCGCCGTTCGGGGTGGCCTGCGTCGTCCCCGCCCGCACGTCGGAGCCGCCCTGCTTCTCGGTCATCGACATGCCCGCGGTGATGCCGCGTTTGGTGGTGGCCAGCTTGAGCTCGGGATCGTATTCGCGGCTGGTGAGCAGCGGCTCGTAGACCGCCGCGAGTTCGGGGTTGTAGCGCAGCGCGGGGACGACGGCGTAGGTCATCGAGATCGGGCAGGTGTGGCCGGGCTCGACGTTCCAGACCGACATCTTGGCCGCACGCACCACGTGGGCGCCCGGGCGCCCGTCGGCCCACGGTGCCGCGTGGATGCCGCTGGCGATCGCCGTGCGCATCAGTTCGTGGTAGGCCGGGTCGTACTCGACCTCGTCGACCCGGTGGCCGTATTTGTCATGGGTGTGCAGGATGGGCCGGTTGCGGTCGGCGAGCTCGCCCCAGCGCTGGGCTTGGGCGCCGCCGGCGATCGCCCCCACCTCGGTCACCTCTTCGGAGCCCCATTCCCCACCCTCACGGATCAGGGCCTCGGCGAGTACCGCGGACGTCGCGGGGTTGTAGTTCTCCAGCGGGGGAACCTGGTTGGTGACGACATGCGTATCCGACATGCCCCTCATGTTACATTTTTTCGACAGCCGCACAAGAGGTGTAATGCGACGTCACCGTGGGTGCGCGGCGAAGAACTCCCACAGGGTGCGGGCGGCGAACGGCGGCCACTCGTGGCCGCCCTGATCGATCGTGATGAGCGTGACGCCGCGGTTGCCTGCGCAGCCCGCCGTCGACGTGGTGATCGGGCCATTGCTGGTGGTGGCCGGGCTTGCGCACTGGTCGACGTTGCGCCAGAACGCATTCACCTCGGGCACCGCGGGGCCGTTGATCACGCTGAAACCCTGCCCGCCGCCGTAGGGCACCAGCCGGTCCGCCGTGCCGTGAATGTGCATGATCGACGTCGGACGCGGGTTGGGGCATCGAGTCAGCTGCGTGGCGGCGACCGGGCCGATCGCGGCGAAGATGTCGGTGGCGCACGCGAGCGTAAAGGACATGATGCCGCCGTTGCTCATTCCGGAGACATAGACGCGGGCGGGGTCGGTGCCGACGTGCTTGGCGACGTCGGCGACGACCGCGCTGATGAACGCGACGTCGTCGACGCCCTCCCGTCCCGGCCGGCCGCAGCAGGTCTCCCCGTCGACGTTCCAGGCCCGGTCCAGCCCGTCCGGGTAGGCGACGACGACCTTGGCCGAATCGGCCAATTCGTCCCAGCCGTAATCCCTTTCGACCTGCCGGGCGCTCCCGGAATAGCCGTGCAGCACGACGACCAGCGGAGGCGATGCGGATTTGCCCGCCGGCTCGTAGAGCCGGTAGCTGCGATCGTGTCCGCCCACATCGAGGTGGTGCAGGCTGGTCCCGGTGACGAAGCCCGAGGGCGGACCAGGCGAACAGCTCGCGACCAGGAGGACGACCCCGAGGAGCGTTGCGAGCCGACCGAGCACGGGCGGAGATCTCAGCCGCCGGTCTTTTCCCGCAGGAACGCGATGTCGTCCTTGCGTCCCTCGTCGGCGGTCTCGCAGATGACGGGTGCAGCGGCCGCCGTGACCACCGCGACGAGCAGCTCGGGATCGATCTGGCCGGTGCCGAAGTTGGCGTGCCGGTCGGCGCCCGAGCCCGCCGCGTCCCTCGAGTCGTTGCAGTGCACCAGGTCGATGCGGCCGGTCAGCGCCTTGATCCGCTCGACCGCGTCGACCAGCGCCTCGCCGGCGGCCCAGGCGTGGCAGGTGTCCAGGCAGAAGCCGATTCCCTTGTCGCCGATGTGATCCCAGAGTTTGCCGATGGTGTCGAAGTGACGCGCCATCGCGTGGTCGCCGCCCGCCGTGTTCTCCAGGTACACGGGCACATCGGTTTCCAGGTAGTCCAGCGCCTTGACCCACCGCTCGAACCCGGCCTCCATGTCGTCGTCGTCGGCGTGGCCGCCGTGCACGATCACGGCCGTCGCGCCGATCTCCGCGGCCGCGTCGCAGGTGTCCTGCAGGATCTTGCGCGACGGGATGCGGATGCGGTTGTTGGCCGACGCCACGTTGATGAGGTACGGCGCGTGGACGTAGAGCGGCACGGCCGACGCCTTGAGCGTGCCGGCGTCGTCGCGGGGCTTGGGCTTCTTCCAGCTCTGCGGGTTGCCGAGGAAGAACTGCACCACGTCGGCCCCGTCCGCCTGGGCGGCCGCCAGCGGGTCTTCGTTGTGGACGTGTGAACCGATGAGCACGTCGCCAGTGTAGTAAGGGCGGCCGACGCGAGCGTCACGCCAGCGTGACATTGGGTCGCGAGAGCCACGCTGGCGTGACAGTCGGCGGGTACGAGCGGGTACGAAAAAGCCCCGGGCGAGTGCCCGGGGCTTTTTCTGTGTCGACTACCGGTAGTCGCTGTAGCCGTAGTCGTCCAGCGGAACCGCGGCTCCAGTCGCCTGGCCGAAGTCCGGGCTGTAGTACTGATCCTCGTAGGACGGGATCGTGTACGCGGCGGCCCGGGCCTCCTCGGTCGGCTGCACCTGGATGTTGCGGTACCGGTTGATGCCGGTACCGGCCGGGATCAGCTTTCCGATGATCACGTTCTCCTTCAGACCGTTGAGCTTGTCGCTGCGGCAGTTGATCGCCGCATCGGTCAGCACTCGCGTGGTCTCCTGGAACGACGCCGCACTCAGCCACGAGTCGGTGGCGAGGCTCGCCTTCGTGATACCCATCAGCACCGGACGGCCCGCCGCGGGCTCGCCGCCCTCGGCCACCACCCGGCGGTTCTCCGCCTCGAACTCCGCGCGGTCGATCAGCGAACCGGGCAGGAACTCCGTGGAGCCCGAGTCGATGATGGTGACACGGCGCAGCATCTGGCGAACGATCACCTCGATGTGCTTGTCGTGGATCGACACACCCTGGGCGCGGTAGACCTCCTGGACCTCGCGGACCAGGTGGATCTGCACCTCGCGGGGCCCCTGCACGCGCAGCACCTCGTGCGGGTCGGCCGAGCCTTCCATCAGCTGCTGGCCCACCTCGACGTGGTCGCCGTCGGAAAGCACTCGCTCGGAACCGTCTTCGTGTTTGAACACACGCAGCCGCTGCCGCTTGGAGAGCTTGTCGTAGACGACTTCCTCGCTGCCGTCGTCGGGCACGATGGTGATCTTGTAGAAGCGCTCACCATCCTCGAGCTGAACCCGCCCGGTGACGTCGGCGATCGGCGCCTTACCGCGCGGCACGCGTGCCTCGAAGAGCTCCTGCACACGGGGCAGACCGCCGGTGATGTCCTCACCGACACCACCCTGGTGGAAGGTACGCATGGTCAGCTGCGTGCCGGGCTCACCGATGGACTGGGCCGCGACGATGCCGACGGCCTCGCCGATGTCGACCAGCTTGCCGGTGGCCATCGAACGCCCGTAGCAGGTCGCGCACACGCCGGTGCCCGTGGTGCAGGTCAGCACCGAGCGCACCTTCACCTGCGTGATGCCGGCCGCCAGCAGGGCGTCGATCTCCGGGTCACCCAGGTCCT
Source organism: Mycobacterium sp. E735 (assembly GCF_001666955.1). Classification (NCBI taxonomy): domain Bacteria; kingdom Bacillati; phylum Actinomycetota; class Actinomycetes; order Mycobacteriales; family Mycobacteriaceae; genus Mycobacterium; species Mycobacterium sp. E735. The sequence continues at coordinate 5,563 of NZ_LZIX01000273.1, forward strand.
CGCCGCGCGCGACGACGACGTTCCCGGCCTCGTCGACCGCGTCGGTGCCCAAAGTCCGCGCGTACGCCGAGGTTTCGATGTACGGGTCGCGGATCAGGGTGCCGTCGGGCTGACGCTCGGCGAGCTCGACGATGATGCCGCGCTCGGTCTCGCAGTCGTGCTCGCGGACGATGACGTCCTGGCTCACGTCCACCAGACGACGGGTCAGGTAACCCGAGTCGGCGGTACGCAACGCGGTGTCCGCCAGGCCCTTTCGGGCGCCGTGCGTGTTGATGAAGTACTCCAGCACCGTCAGGCCCTCGCGGAACGACGACTTGACCGGACGCGGGATGAACTCACCCTTCGGGTTGGTCACCAGACCCTTCATGCCGGCCAGCGTTCGGGTCTGGGTGAAGTTACCCGTGGCACCCGAGTCGACGATCGTGATGATCGGGTTGTCGCTGGGGTAGTGCTCGCGGAGCGCCTGACCGACCTCGTCGGTGGCTTCCTTCCAGATCTCCACCAGCGCCTCGTTGCGCTCGTCGTGGTTCAAAGCGCCTCGCTGGAACTGCTTTTCGACCTTCTCGGCCCGCTCCTCGTACTGGTCGAGGATCTCCTTCTTGCGCGGCGGGACCAGCACGTCGGCCATCGACACGGTGACCCCACTGCGGGTGGCCCAGTAGAAGCCGGCGTCCTTGAGCTTGTCGACGGTCTGCGCCACCACGATCATCGGGTAGCGCTCGGCGAGGTCGTTGATGATCGCGGCCTGCACCTTCTTGTGCATCTGCTTGTTCACGAACGGGTAGCCCACCGGCAGCAGCTCGTTGAACAGCACCCGGCCCAGCGTCGTCTCGGCCATCCAGGCGTCGCCCGGCTGCCAGCCGTTGGCGCCGAACAGCTCGGCCTCGATCTCGGCGGGCGGACGCAGCTGCGTCAGTCGCACCTTGATCTTGGCCCGCACCGACAGCACGCCGCGGTCGGCGGCCATGATCGCCTCGGCCGGCGAGGAGTACACGCCAACCTCCGGCTGATCCTTTGCGGCGGGCGAGAATTCGCCCTTGTCGCCGTCGACCTCGGTGGTCAGGAAGTACAGCCCGGTCACCATGTCCAGTCGGGGCATGGCCAGCGGACGTCCGGACGCCGGCGACAGGATGTTGTTGGAAGACAGCATCAGGATGCGGGCCTCGGCCTGCGCCTCGGCGCTCAGCGGCAGGTGCACCGCCATCTGGTCACCGTCGAAGTCGGCGTTGAACGCCTCACACACCAACGGGTGCAGCTGAATCGCCTTGCCCTCCACCAGCATCGGCTCGAAGGCCTGGATGCCCAGCCGGTGCAGGGTGGGCGCGCGGTTCAGCAGCACCGGGTGCTCGGCGATGACCTCTTCCAGGACGTCCCACACCTGGGGACGCTGCCGCTCCACCATCCGCTTGGCGCTCTTGATGTTCTGCGCGTGGTTGAGGTCGACGAGCCGCTTCATCACGAACGGCTTGAACAGCTCGAGCGCCATCAGCTTGGGCAGGCCGCACTGGTGCAGCTTGAGCTGCGGGCCGACCACGATGACGCTGCGGCCCGAGTAGTCGACACGCTTACCGAGCAGGTTCTGACGGAACCGGCCCTGCTTGCCCTTCAACAGATCCGACAGCGACTTCAGCGGACGGTTGCCCGGCCCGGTGACCGGGCGGCCGCGACGGCCGTTGTCGAACAGCGCGTCGACGGACTCCTGCAGCATCCGCTTCTCGTTGTTGACGATGATCTCGGGCGCGCCGAGGTCGATCAGCCTCTTGAGGCGGTTGTTGCGGTTGATGACCCGGCGGTACAGGTCGTTCAGGTCACTGGTCGCGAAGCGGCCACCGTCCAGCTGCACCATCGGGCGCAGTTCCGGCGGGATCACCGGGACGGCGTCGAGCACCATGCCCATCGGCGAGTTGCCCGACTGCTGGAAGGCGGCGACCACCTTCAGGCGCTTGAGGGCGCGAAGCTTCTTCTGCCCCTTGCCGTTTCGGATGACGTCACGCAGCGAGTCGGCCTCGGCGTCGATGTCGAAGTTCTCGATGAGCTTCTGGATCGACTCCGCGCCCATGGCGCCGGTGAAGTACTCGCCGTAGCGGTCGACGAGCTCGCGGTAGAGGTTCTCGTCGACGATCAGCTGCTTGGGGGCCAGCTTGGTGAAGGTGCTCCAAATGTCCTCCAGCCGGTCCAGCTCACGCTGGGCGCGGTCGCGGAGCTGACGCATCTCCCGCTCGCCGCCGTCGCGCACCTTGCGGCGGGCGTCGGCCTTGGCGCCCTCGGCCTCCAGCTCGGCCAGGTCGGCCTCGAGCTTCTGCGCGCGGGCCTCCAGGTCGGCGTCGCGCTGATCCTCAACGGCCTTGCGCTCCACCATCATTTCGGCCTCGAGCGTGGACAGCTCGTTGTGCCGCATCTCGTCGTCGACCGACGTGATCACGTACGCCGCGAAGTAGATGATCTTCTCGAGATCCTTCGGGGCGAGGTCGAGCAGGTAACCGAGGCGGCTCGGCACACCCTTGAAGTACCAGATGTGCGTGACCGGCGCGGCCAGCTCGATGTGACCCATCCGCTCGCGGCGCACCTTGGCGCGAGTCACCTCGACGCCGCAACGCTCACAGATGATGCCCTTGAACCGGACGCGCTTGTACTTGCCGCAGTAGCACTCCCAGTCGCGAGTAGGTCCGAAGATCTTCTCGCAGAACAGGCCGTCCTTCTCGGGCTTCAGCGTGCGGTAGTTGATCGTCTCCGGCTTCTTGACCTCGCCGTAAGACCATTGCCTGATGTCCTCCGCGGTGGCCAGGCCGATACGGAGTTCATCGAAGAAGTTGACGTCGAGCACGTAACTCCCTTTCCCCTTGCGGGTTTAGTAACTAAAAGTGATTAAGCCAGGTCCTCAACGGAGGCGGATTCGTTGCGCGACAAGTTGATTCCCAGGTTGGCCGCAGCCCGCTCCAGGTCCTCGTCCTCGCCTTCGCGCAATTCGATCGCCGCGCCGTCCGACGAGAGCACCTCGACATTCAGGCACAGCGACTGCAGCTCCTTGAGCAGCACCTTGAACGACTCGGGGATGCCCGGCTCGGGGATGTTCTCGCCCTTGACGATCGCCTCGTACACCTTGACCCGGCCGACCGTGTCGTCGGACTTGATGGTCAACAGCTCCTGCAGCGTGTACGCGGCGCCGTAGGCCTGCATGGCCCAGCACTCCATCTCACCGAACCGCTGGCCACCGAACTGCGCCTTACCGCCCAGCGGCTGCTGGGTGATCATCGAGTACGGGCCGGTGGAGCGGGCGTGGATCTTGTCGTCCACCAGGTGGTGCAGCTTCATGATGTACATGAAGCCAACCGTCACCGGGTACGGGAACGGCTCACCGCTGCGGCCGTCGAGCAGCACCGCCTTGCCGTCGCCGTTGACCATGACGTCGCCGTCCCGGTTGGGGAGCGTGCACGACAGCATGCCCTGCAGCTCCTCCTCCTTGGCGCCATCGAACACCGGTGTCGACACGATCTGGTTCGGCTGCGCGTGCAGCAGGCCCTCGGGCAGGTTGGCCGCCCACTCGGGTGAACCGTCGATGTTCCATCCGGACTTGGCAACCCAGCCGAGGTGGGTCTCCAGGATCTGGCCGATGTTCATGCGTCGCGGCACACCGTGGGTGTTCAGGATGATGTCCACCGGCGTGCCGTCCGGCATGAACGGCATGTCTTCGACGGGCAGGATCTTGCCGATCACGCCCTTGTTGCCGTGCCGACCGGCCAGCTTGTCGCCGTCGGAGATCTTCCGCTTCTGGGCCACGTAGACGCGCACCAGCTCGTTGACACCGGCCGGCAGCTCGTCGTCGTCCTCGCGGGAGAACACCCGGATGCCGATGACCTTGCCGGACTCGCCGTGCGGCACCTTCAGCGAGGTGTCGCGGACCTCACGGGCCTTCTCACCGAAGATCGCCCGCAGCAGCCGCTCCTCCGGAGTCAGCTCCGTCTCCCCCTTCGGGGTGACCTTGCCGACCAGGATGTCGCCGTCACGAACCTCGGCACCGATACGCACGATGCCGCGCTCGTCGAGGTCGGCGAGCACCTCGTCGGAGACGTTCGGGATGTCCCGGGTGATCTCCTCGGCGCCCAGCTTGGTGTCGCGGGCATCGATCTCGTGCTCCTCGATGTGAATCGAGGTGAGCACGTCCTCCTCAACCAGGCGGTTGGAGAGGATGATCGCGTCCTCGTAGTTGTGGCCCTCCCACGGCATGATCGCCACGAGCAGGTTCTTGCCCAGCGCCATCTCACCGTTCTCGGTGCAGGGGCCGTCGGCGATGACCTGGCCGGCCTCGACCCGGTCCCCGGCGTCCACGATCGGCGACTGGTTGGCGCAGGTGCCGTGGTTGGACCGCTCGAACTTGCGCATCCGGTAGGTGTGCCGGGTGCCGTCGTCGGCCATCACCGTGATGTAGTCGGCAGAGACCTCCTCGATCACCCCGGCCTTGTCCGCGACGACGACGTCGCCGGCGTCGATCGCGGCGCGCAGCTCCATGCCGGTGCCCACCAGCGGCGCCTCGCTGCGCACCAGCGGAACCGCCTGACGCTGCATGTTGGCGCCCATCAGGGCACGGTTGGCGTCGTCGTGTTCGAGGAACGGGATCATGGCGGTGGCCACCGACACCATCTGGCGCGGCGACACGTCCATGTAGTCCACCTCGGACGACGGCACGTACTCGACCTCGCCCGCCTTGCGGCGGACCAGGACGCGCGACTCCTCGAACCGGCCCTTCGCGTCGATCGGCGAGTTGGCCTGCGCCACCACGTGGCGGTCCTCCTCGTCGGCGGTCAGGTAGTGGATCTCGTCGGTGACCACACCGTCGACCACCTTGCGGTACGGCGTCTCGATGAAGCCGAACGGGTTGACCCGCGCGTACACCGACAGGGAGCCGATCAGGCCGATGTTCGGACCCTCCGGGGTCTCGATCGGGCACATCCGGCCGTAGTGCGACGGGTGCACGTCACGGACCTCCAGCCCGGCCCGCTCACGGGACAGACCGCCGGGGCCCAGCGCCGACAGGCGGCGCTTGTGGGTCAGACCCGACAGCGGGTTGTTCTGGTCCATGAACTGGGAGAGCTGGCTGGTGCCGAAGAACTCCTTGATCGCGGCGACGACCGGCCGGATGTTGATCAGCGTCTGCGGCGTGATCGCCTCGACGTCCTGCGTGGTCATCCGCTCGCGGACGACGCGCTCCATCCGGGACATGCCGACCCGGATCTGGTTCTGGATCAACTCGCCGACCGTGCGCAGCCGCCGGTTGCCGAAGTGGTCGATGTCGTCGGTCTCCACCGGCACCTCGATGCCGCCCGGGACGGTCATCGTGGCCTGGCCCTCGTGCAGGCGGACCAGGTATTCGATGGTCGCGACGACGTCTTCCTCGGTCAGCGTGGACGACGTGATCGGCTCGCCGGCGTGCAGGCCGAGCTTCTTGTTGACCTTGTAGCGGCCGACGCGGGCCAGGTCATAGCGCTTCTCCTTGAAGAACAGGTTCTCCAGCAGGGTCTGCGCGGACTCCTTGGTCGGCGGCTCGCCCGGGCGCAGCTTGCGGTAGATGTCCAGCAGCGCCTCGTCGGTGCCCGCGGTGTTGTCCTTCTCCAGCGTGCCCATCATGATCTCGGAGAAGCCGAACCGCTCGTGTATCTGCTCGTTGGTCCAGCCCAGCGCCTTGAGCAGCACGGTGACGGGCTGGCGGCGCTTGCGGTCGATGCGCACGCCGACGGTGTCGCGCTTGTCGACGTCGAACTCCAGCCACGCGCCGCGGCTGGGGATCACCTTGACGCTGTGCAGCAGCTTCTCGGTGGACTTGTCGATGGTCTCGTCGAAGTACACGCCGGGCGAGCGAACGAGCTGGCTGACGACCACGCGCTCGGTCCCGTTGATGATGAAGGTGCCCTTCTCGGTCATCATCGGGAAGTCGCCCATGAACACCGTCTGGCTCTTGATCTCGCCGGTGTTGTTGTTGATGAACTCGGCCGTGACGAACAGCGGGGCCGCGTACGTCATGTCCTTGTCTTTGCACTCGTCGACCGGCGCCTTGACCTCGTCGAAACGGGGATCGGAGAACGACAGCGACATCGAGCCGGAGAAGTCCTCGATCGGCGAGAGCTCGTAGAGCACCTCTTCGAGGCCGCCGACCGGGCTGGGCTCGCCACGATCGGTGGCGGCCTCGCGCCAGCGCGGTGAGCCGATCAACCACTCGAAGGAGTCGATCTGCACGTCGAGCAGGCCGGGAACCTCGAGCGGTTCGCGGAGCTTGGCGAAGGAAACTCGGTTTGGCGCTCCGGGGACGGAGCCGTTTAGGGAACTTCCATTAGAGGAACTTTGTGGGCGATCCGTTTTGCTCTGGCGAGAATCAGCCAAGATGCATCCTTCCAGCACCTCGTGCGACTCACGAAGACCGGAACCACCGGTTGCGTTCGCCGCGAATTGTGTCGGTTAGGCCGGCGAACGAACTGTCCGGATCTCACGCGCACGGTGAAAGAACTAAGCCGCTTGCAGGGGGCTCAGGCTTAGACCACGGTGTCAGGTGGCGGGTGAGGTGGGCAGGAGGTAGCCAGCGCAACGTCCAACAATAGCGTAGGGCGGCGCATTCCTCAACTGTCCAGCACAGGACATCCAGGGACATCGGCGCTGGCTGGCATCTCGACTCTCCGCTGGATACATGCTGCCCAACAGACTGGCCCGTTTACGGCCCGTCGTCAAGAGGGCGGGCCGGGGGAGTTACGCGAAGTTATCGCGAAACCTCGGGCCGGACGAGCTAGTCGCCGACCTCGTGCGCGCGGTACTTGTGGGTGCCCTCCATGTCGTCGATGATCGCGGCTTGCGCCTTCTGCGGCAGGGTGTGCAGGATCTCGCGCACCCGCGCCTGGCGCCGGCCGACGGCCTTGCGCTCGGGCATCCCGGGGGACGCGACGATCTGCGGCGGCACGCCCTCGATCTCCTCCACACCGCCGGCGTGCTGGCCGGCCTCGAGGGCGGCCTGCTCTTCGGCCATCGTTGCCTCGTCCTTTTCCTCGGACATGCCGATCGGGCCGATGCGGCGGCCGTTGAGGAACTGCCGCACGACCGGCTCGTCGCTGGTCAGCAGCACCTCGCGGGGGCCGAACATGACCAGCTTGCGCCGGAAGAGCATGCCCATGTTGTCCGGCACGGTGCGGGCGATGTTGATGTTGTGCGTGACGATGAGGACGGTGGCGTCGATCTGGGCGTTGATGTCGAGGATCAGCTGGCTCAGGTAGGCGGTGCGGACCGGGTCCAGACCGGAGTCGGGCTCGTCGCAGAGGATGATCTGCGGGTCCATCACCAGGGCGCGGGCCAGGCTGGCGCGCTTGCGCATACCGCCGGAGATCTCGCCGGGGAACTTCTTCTCGTCGCCGCCGAGACCCACCATCTGCAGCTTCTCCATGACGATGTCACGGATCTCGCTTTCCTTCTTCTTGGTGTGCTCGCGCAGCGGGAAGGCGGCGTTGTCGAACAGGTTCATCGAACCGAACAGGGCACCGTCCTGGAACATGACGCCGAACAGCGTGCGGATCTCGTAGAGCTCCTTGGCCGAGCACTGCAGGATGTCGGTGCCGTCGATGACCACCGAGCCGCGCTCGGGACGCAGCAGGCCGATCAGGGACTTCAGGAACACCGATTTGCCGGTACCGGACGGCCCCAGCAGCACGCTGACCTCCCCGGCGGGGATCTCCAGGGTCACGTCTTCCCAAATTCTCGACGATCCGAAGGACTTGGTGAGGCCGTTCACCTCAATAGCGACACCCATGGGAGATCCTTCCGTCGACGCTCATGCCCGCCACCTGCCCTTTTATGTGGCATGAGTCACTGTAGCGCACGCTTGCTGCACGGCATCAGGGTTGCAAGGCACAGCCGGGAAAAATTGGCTGACCTGAGATCCGGCCGTCGCCGGCGGCCGCCATCCTATTCGACGCGCGTTAGCCAGTGGGCGCCCAATTGCCGTGAAAGCCCATCGGCACCCGCTGTGGCAAATGCACGGTGGCCACGGACTCGAGCGTCTGCGCGTCGAGCAACACCAGCTGGCCCTGGTCGCGGCCCCGGTGGTAGCCGTAGCCCATAAGAACGCCGTCGTCCTCGACTCGTCCCTTCTGGGAGCCGGGGTTGGGCACAAAGGACATCTCGCCGAGCAAAAGGTCGGGATCGAGCGCGGCGACCTCGCGGGCGCCGGTCTGGTAGTCGTGCTTGTACAGCGCGGCGGCGCCGCCGGCGAAGTAAGCCCCGACGGTGTAGCCGAAGCGGTGCGGGCCGCCCAGCATGTCCTCGTTGATCCGCGGAAATTCCTGCGGCTGATCGTCGCGGCATTCGGTGGCCACCGCGCCGGTCGCCAGGTTGATCGTCCACCGGTCCAGCGTCGGCGGTGTCTCGCCGGGCCCGTGCCGGTCGCGGTCGAACATCCGCGCGTATCGCACCACGTCGAGCACCAAAACCTCTGCGCCGTCCCGCATCTCGGAGTAGGCGTTGAGGGGGTGGTAGACGTAGCAGGGCTCGATCTCGAACCAGCGGACGTCCGCGTTGCCGCCCTCGCGCGGCATGACCCCGATGCGCGCCGGGTAGCCGGGGTTCCAGGCGTACGGCATGCGGTCGGAGTGCTTCGGGTTCCGGTTCATCAGGGCGTTGATCGGGCTCGGCACCCGCACGCGCCCGATCAGCGACTGCATCGCCAGCCGGGCCGGCAGGCCGAGCCAGCGGGGCATGGTCTGCGGCAGCGCCTGCACCGGGTCGAAGGTCACCGGCAGGTCGTAGATGACGACGTACTTCTCGGTCAGTGAGAAGTCGTGCATCATCGGCGACCCGGACACCTCGATGTCGACCGTGCGGCGGGCGCGGCCCCGGGTGTCGATCACCGAGTACTGCACGGTGCGTCCGCGGGCGAACGAGTAAGAGACGGCGTGCAATTCGCCGGTGCGCGGGTCGCGGTGCGGATGGGCGGTGTAGCCGCCCGCCAGCGTGCCGTCGAAGTCGCAGGTGCCGACCGTGTCCAGCTCGTCGGTCAGCTCGTAGTTGGCCACCCCGCCCTCGACCAGCGCCAGGGTGCGCCCGGCGTGGGTCAAGACATTGGTGTTGGCGCCGAGCGAGAGCATGCCCGCCCGCGGGTCGAGCCGGCCCGGCGCCGCCTCGCCCAGGGCCGCGCACACCGACAGGCTGCGCACCCAGCGGTTGCGGTACCAGCGGGCACTGCCCCCGCTCAGCGCGACGCCGTGCACCATCCCGTCGCCGCTGAACCAGTGGTAGGTGGCCGGGTCGACCTCCTCGGCGGGGTTGGGACCGTTGCGCAGGTAGCGGCCGTCGAGGTGTTCGGGGATGCGTCCGGTGACCGGCAGGTCGGTCGCGGTCACCTCGGCGCCCACCGGCGCCAGCAGGCCCTCGAGGTACTGGTTCCGGGTTTCGGCGGTGTGCGCGACAGTCATCGCTGAGCTCCTATAACATTGATATGACGCTGTTATTTCGACGCTACGCCGCGGATGGGAAGATGGCAACGATGACTTCGGAATTGACTCGAGGGCAGCGCGGCGTCCGCGACGAGATGCTGCGCGCCGCGGTCGGCCTGCTGCACGAGCACGGCCCGGACGCGCTGCAGACCCGCAAGGTCGCCGGCGAGGCCGGAACGTCGACGATGGCGGTGTACACCCACTTCGGCGGGATGCGCGGCCTGATCGCCGAGGTGGCCGAAGAGGGCTTGCGCCAGTTCGACGCCGCGCTGGCGGTGCCCGCGACCGACGATCCGGTCGCCGACCTGTTCGTCATCGGTGCGGCCTACCGGCGCTACGCCATCAGGCACCCGCACATGTATCGGCTGATGTTCGGCAGCACCAGCGCGCACGGCATCAACGCCCCCGCGGGCAACGTGTTGACGCTGACGGTCGACGAGATCGAGCAGGACGTGCCCGGCTTCGTGCACGTCGTCCGGGCGGTCCGCCGATCGATACTCGCCGGCCGCATCACCGCCTGCGCCCCGGACGACGACCCGACGATCGTCGCCACCGCGGCCCAGTTCTGGTCCCAGGTGCACGGCTTCGTGATGCTGGAGCTGGCCGGCTTCTACGGCGACGACGGGGCGGCCGTCGCGCCGGTGCTCATCTCGATGTTCACCAATTTGCTTGTAGCACTGGGTGATTCCGCCGAGCGAATCGCCCTGTCGGTGCAGTCCACGCGCTGAGGACCACGAAACCCCCGGGAGCCGCAGGGCGGTCCCGGGGGTTTCGGCGTGGAGCTACTTGACGGTGACGGTGGCGCCGGCGGCCTCGAGCTTGGTCTTGGCCTCGTCGGCGGCCTCCTTGGCGACCTTCTCCAGCAGCGGCTTGGGCGCGCTGTCGACCAGGTCCTTGGCCTCCTTGAGGCCCAGGCCGGAGACGATCTCGCGGACGACCTTGATGACGCCGATCTTCTTGTCGCCGGCGGCCTCGAGGATGACGTCGAACTCCGACTGCTCCTCGGCGGCCTCGGCGGGGGCGCCACCGGCGGCCGGGCCGGCCGCGGCGACGGCGACCGGGGCGGCCGCGGTGACCTCGAAGGTCTCCTCGAACTTCTTGACGAAGTCGGAGAGCTCCAACAGGGTCATTTCCTTGAAGGCGTCGAGCAGGTCGTCGGTGGACATTTTCGCCATGGTGTGGGTCCTTCCTTGTGTTCCCAGGTTTGCGGGTTGGTTTTTATTCGGCTTCGGCCGGTGCCTCGGCCGTTTCGGCCGGTGCCTCGGGGGTTTCTTCTGCGGGCGCCGCCGGGGCTTCCGCGACCGGAGCGGCGGGCTCCGGCTCGGCGGGCTTCTTTTCCTGCAGGGCGGCCAACAGGCGGGCCATCTGCGAGGTCGGGGCGGCGAACAGGCCGGCCGCCTTGGCGAGGTTGCCCTTCATGGCGCCGGCCAGCTTGGCCAGCAGCACCTCGCGCGACTCGAGGTCGGCGATGCGCTCGACCTCGGCGCCGGTCTGCGCGCGACCGTCCATGTAGCCGCCCTTGATGACCAGCGCCTTGTTGTCCTTGGCGAAGGTCTTGATGGCCTTGGCAGCGTCGACCGGCTCGCCGGTGACGAATGCGATCGCGGTCGGCCCGGCGAACAGCTCGTCGAGGCCTTCGACGCCCGCCTCGGACGCCGCCCGCTTGATCAGCGTGTTCTTGGCCACCGAGTAGGTGGCCGAGCCGCTGAGCGACCGGCGCAGCTCGGCCAGGTTCGCCACGGTCAACCCGCGGTACTCGGTGATCAGGGTCGCGGTCGCCTCCCTGAACTGCTCGGCGATGTCGGCAACGGCGGTGGCTTTGTCAGCCCTGGCCATGCGTACCTCCTGAAGTGAAAGCCATGCGACGTGTCGTCTGTGATCACCCGTGGAACGACGAACGCCCCGGCGCAGGATGCGGCCGGGGCGTGAACGCGCGCCGGCGCGGGCCGGCGCTGCTGCCTCGTCCTCCTGCGTGGGCCGCCGGGATGCTCCCGGACCTTCAACCGATTGCTCGGTGACCGACGGTCTTCGGTGGATCGGGCACCAGGATAGCCTGACCCGCCCCCGTCAGCCAAAACGGCGGCCGTCGTGCGGTCAGCGCAGGCCGGCCAGCCTGGCCGCGCCGACCAGGCCCGCCTCGCCGCCGAGTTCGGCGGACACCACCCGCAGGCCGGCCAGGAAGTCCAGCCGGGCGTACTCGGCCAGCTTCTCCCGCAGGGGGTCGAAGAGCAGGCCACCGGAGTTGGCGACGCCTCCCCCGATGACGACGAGATCCAGGTCGCAGACCGCGCCGACCGAGGCGATCATCGCCGCGAGCGCGGTGGCACCCCGGCGGAATGCCCGGCCCGCCAACGGATCCCCGGCCGCCGCCGCGGCGGCCAGGTCGCGGGCGCCGGCCGAGGGCGGGGCGGACCACCCGTTGGCCCGCGCCCAGCGCACCATGGACGGCCCGGACGCGATCGCCTCGACGCAGCCGCGCCCGCCGCACACGCAGGGCGGACCGCCGTCCTCCACCACCACGTGCCCGACGTGGCCGGCGTTGCCGGTGCGGCCGGTGTACGGGGTGCCGCCGAGCACCAGCCCGCCGCCCACCCCGGTGGACACCACCATGCCCAGCAGGAAGTCCGCGCCGCGGCCCGCGCCACGCCAGTGCTCGCCCAGCGCCATGCACAGGCCGTCGCCGCCGAGCCGCACGGGCACGCCCGGCACCGCGGCCGCGACGCGGTCGCGCAGCGGGAACCGTTGCCAGCCTTTGATGTTGACGGGGCTGACGGTTCCGGCGCGCAGGTCGATGGGGCCGGCCGACCCGATGCCCACCGCGGCGACCGCACCGCCGGCCGCGCGCAGCGCGTCGGCGATCGCCGCATGGAGAGCGGCCCACACCTCCTCGGCCGCGCCGCCGCCCGGCGTGGGCCGGACGACGGTGTGCACCAGCGCGCCGTCGGGGTCGGCGAGGCCGGCGGCGATCTTGGTGCCGCCGATGTCCAGGCAGAGGGTGAGCATCGCGATCAGTGCCGGTGGGTGTTGTCGGGTTGGCGGGGGTCGCCGGGATGCTCGTAGCCGGGAGCGAGCCGCACCAGCGCGGCCCGCCGCGCGTCCAGCCACACCCGGAAGGCGCGGCGGCGCGCGGCGCCGAGCAGATGGCCGGCGATCGCCGACCGCACGTCGTCCAGCTGCGGCGTGGCCGGCGGCGACCGCCAGCCGTGCGAATCGCGGCCCGGCGCGGCGAACCGCAACGGGTTGCGGGCGTGGTAGGAGGCCACCTCCTCGTCGGGGACCCGCACGGCGGCGGTGACGTCGGCGAACAGCGCCCGCGCGCGGGGGTCGGCCAGCACGGCGGCCGCGACGCTGCCGATCTCCAGCCGGGCCGTCGCGTCGGGCAGCAGCTCCTCCTCGCTCGGCGCGCCCCGCCCGCGCAGGCCGCGGGCCTCGACCTCGGCGGCGACGACCCGCTCGGTCACGATCAGCTGGGTCAGCCAGCGCCGCAGTTGACGCCCCTCGGCGGTGCCGACGGCCGGCAGTGCGGCCGCGCCCCGCCGGGCGCGCAGCCGCGTTTCGGCGGCGTCGACCTCGTCGACCGGGACCGCAACACCGGCGACCGTCGCGACCTCGCTCATGTCACGGTCACCCTGATCGCCGGGGTGTAGACCAGCCGGCCGGCGCAGCCGACCCGAACCAGGGCCCACCACCGGCCCGGCTCCAGCCAGGGCGGCGGGGTCACCGAAAAACGGAGGCGGGCGCTGCCGCGGGCGGGCAGGACCGCGCCCGCCGCGGCGGGGCCCAGCCACTCCCAGGTTCCCCACGGGCTGATCAGATGAGCCTCGAGCGCGAGATCCGCCCCGGCGCGGCTGCCGACCGTGACGGTCAGCGCCGCCGTGTCCCCGGCTGCCAACTCGACGTCGGCGGGGCCCTCGGCGAGGTAGATCAGTTCCCCCTCGTCGGTCGCGCCGACCTCGACGAGGCACACGTCCTCGACCGTCTGTCGCCACGCGGCCGGGGCCTCGTCGCCGGCGATGCGGAGCTGGGCCCTGACCGGGTAGCGCCCCGGGCGGGCGTGGGCGGGCACCGACACCGCCACGTCGGCCTCCCGGAAGTCGCCGCTGCGCAGCGTGAGGGGGAGTTCGTCGGGCTTGGCCGACCAGCCCTCCGGGCAGACCACGGTGACCGTGCCGGTCAGCGTGGCATCGCTGCAGTCGCTGACCGCGGTGAGCCGCAGCACGACCTCGCCGCCCGGCTCGGCGGGCGCCCGCACGGGATGCAGATGCGCGACGGCCGGCAGCCCGCCCAGCGGCGCGGGGCCCCGGTTGTGCAGCCAATAGCGCGCGTACAACGGCTGGGCGGTTTCCGCGTGCGGGGCCAGCGCGACCGACGCCGCCGGCGCGCGCGGGGTATCGAAACGGGCCAGCACGGTGGCGACCTGGTAGCCGTGCAGGTCGAGCGGGCGGCCGTCGCGCGCGGTTTCGAGCAGGTCGGCCGGGCGGATGTCGGCGAGTTCGCCGACGTCGGAGCCGATCACCACGTCGGCCCGCTCGCCCGTCGTCTCCACCAGGCGCAGCGCCACCGCGCTCGGATCGACCGGCCGGGCGCTGCCCGCCGTGAGCGGGTTGCCGGCCGCCTTCAGGGCGGCCAGCTGCACCCGGTCGGCGGGTTCGACGCGCAGCAGTGACCCGGCCGCGGGCGCCGCGCCGACCGCCCCGCCCGCGGGGACGGCGAGCAGCGGGTGGCCGAACTGCGCGCTGCGGCTCGGGATTTCGGCACGCCGCCAGTCACCGTCGCCGCAGACCAGCGCGTAATCGAAGGCGTGCGTCCAGTGCTGGAGTTGGAAGTTCGAGCCGTCCGGGGCGGTGCGGCGTGGCTCGTCGATCCAGGTGCCCGACGGCCAGCCGGTGCAGGAGCGCATCAACGCGGTGTGCAGCGTGCCCTCGGAGTCGACGGCGAAGCTGGGGACGCCGCGGTTGAGCAGGGCGACGGTGCGGTCGTCGAACTCGTCGGTGCCCGCCGGTGCCCGCTGGATGACGACGATTTCGGCGTCGCGGAGGTCGTCGGCCACCGCCGCGATCGCGGCCGCCAGGCCCGGCTCGTCGCGGCCGGCGATCACCAGCACCGGCAGCGCCGCCGGCGCGCGCAGGTCGGCGCCGGGCACCCACACCTTCGCCAACGGCGCCGCGGCCGGCACCCAGACCGCGGCCCGGCCCGCCGTCGCCAACTGGCGGTCGAGCTCCTCGGCGTACACCGGATCGGCCTGCGCCAGCGCCGTCTTGGTGAAGGCGTTGCGGGCCGGCCCGCCCAGCGCGATCCGCACGTCGGGCAGGTTCGAATCGACGTCGAGGTCGCCGTAGCGGGACTTGTCCGCGCCGCTGCAGGTGGCCGTCACCCCGGCGCGCACCAGGGCGACCATCAGCTCGCGCGCCAGCGGTCCCGACACCGCCTCGTCCGGCGTCACCACCTCGGCCACCGAGATCGCCCGCACGGCCTGGCCGTGCGGCGGGCCCACCCGAACGCGCGCCGCCGACGACAGGCCGAACCAGCCGTAGGCCGGGTTGTCCAGCGTCCAGAGGTGCTGCGCGGTGTCCACCGAGCGGGCGCCGTCATGCAACAGGGCGAAGCCCCGCCCCACGACGGCGTCGCCCACCTCGCTGACCGGCATGGCGCCGGGCACCGGGCAGGGCCAGCGCAGCCGCACCAGCCGGTCGGCCCCGGTGAACTCGTCGATGGTGGTGCGGCAGTCCACCCGCTCGACGCCGTGCCACAGGGTGATGGTCTGCGTGTAGCGCAGCAGCGCGCCGATCCGGCCGGTGACGACCAGCCGCTGCCCCAACGGGCCGCGGAAGGCCCGCGCCCGGGCCGGCGACTCCGACGAACACACCACCGGCCCCTTCGGCAGTAGGTGCCACGGGCCCTCGCCCTGCGTCGGGTGCGACGGGTATTCCTCGTAGACGGCCAGCTCGTTGCCCACCCGGCCGTCGGCGATCAGCTCCCGGCCGCCGTCGCTGAGGGAAACCACTCCCCCGCCACGCGCCGGGTCGACCTCGACGCGGTAGCGCTCGCCGGCGATCGCCGCGCCGGGCACCTCCTCCCAGCCGGCCGGGCCGTCGCCGGGAACGAGCCGGTAGGCCCGCCAGCCCAGCGACGGCACGTCGCGCGCCAGCCAGCTGACCGTCCGGCCCTCGTCGCCGACGTGGGCGGGCAGCTCGCTGCCGTCGGTGTCGAGCACCCGCACCCCGGCCCCGAGTGGCGTGTCCAGCCGCGCGGTGACGATGTCGGTGCGCTGCCGCGACAACGGGTTCCACACCACGACGTCGCCGCCGAGCGCGCGGGACAACAGCGCCAGCGCGGCGTCGCGGGTCGCGCGGCCCAACTCCCACGCGTCGCGCCAGCCGGTCAGCAGGTCGAGGTACACCTGGTCGGACTCCGACCCGGTGATGGCGTCGTGATGCGCCCCGTACGCCAGCTGCACCCACGCCTTGGCCAGGGCGGCCTGCGGGTACTCGGCGCCGGCCGTCAGCCCGGCGAACACGGCGAACCGCTCGGCTTCCAGGACGGCGTTCTCCGCGGCCCGGTTGGCTTGCTTGGTGTCGATGTAGGACACGTCCTTGCCGGTGTAGATCGGGTTCATGTCGCGGGTCTGCGGCGACGGGACGTGCCCGCGCTCGGCCAACTCGGCGCGCACGGCCGCGAAGAACTCCCGCGGCAGCGCGCACACGAAGCGCGGCCAGGCGTAGCGAGCCGCCCAGTCGCGGTGGATGGCGGTGACCCACTTGTTCGGCGGCGTGTAGTCGGTGCCGACCGGCAGCAGCACGTTGCGCGTCAGCGCGACCCGCTTGAGCCGACGGAACAGCGCGTAGGTGGCGTCCTCGGCTTCGGCCAGCGATGCCGACTCGTCCATCCCCCAGCCCGCCCCGTAGTGCGCGGGCATGTAGTGGGTCAGCAGTCCGCGGCCCGACGGCGCGATCCACTCGAACTCGCTGCAGAACTGCATGCGGTCGACGTCACCGCCCGGGCCCCACTGGTGGTGCGGACCCCGGGCCCACGAGCTCGACGTCAGCCCCGCGTCGGCGGCCATCCCGGGGAATTGCGGGTCGTGGCCGAACACGTCGAGCTGCCAGGCCGTGGCCGGGTCCGCGCCCAGGACATGACGCTGAAACCCCATGCCGTGCACCAGGTTTCGGATCGTGGTCTCCGGGCCGGTGAGGTTGGTGTTGGGTTCGTTGTAGGTGCCGCCCATCACCTCCACGCGGCCCTGCGCCAGGAAGCGGCGCAGGTCGGCGCGGTCCTCGGGGTGGGTGTCCCAATACGGCTTGAGGTAGTCGACCTCGGCCAGCACGAACTTGTACTCCGGCTCGCGGCGGGCCATCTCCAGGTGCGCGTGGACCAGCTCGAAGCTGTTGGTCTGCCGGCCCGGCGGGTCGGAGACCCACTCGCTGGTGTACGCGCCCTGGGTGTTCCACCACACCGGGTCGTAGTGGAAGTGACTGACCATGAACATCGTCCAGCCGGGCTCGGCCACGACGAACTCGAACGGCTGCCGGGCGCCGGCGGCCAGTGCCCGCGTCGCCCGCCGCTGCCCGACGACCGGGCGGTCCACCCGGACCGGGACCTCGACGACCTCGTCGCCGGCAACGGCCACCGCCTCCCCGCTCACGCCGTCCCCGTCGATGCGGATCGGCGTCGGCTCGGTCACCGCGGAGACGGTCACCCGCGCCAGCTGCACCGGAGCGTCCGGCGGCCCGACGAACAGCTCGGTCGAGTGGGCCGAAACCAGCTGCATCCCCGCACTTTACGGCCTGCCGGCCATCTACGATCGGCTAATGCCCGCCCTCGCCCCGCCGGTCTCCGACGAACGCAGCGCCCTGCGCGAGTACCTGGCGTTCCACCAGAGCGCCTACTTCTCGGTCAGCTACGGCCTCACCGATGAACAGGCCCGGTCCACCCCCTCGGTCAGCGCGCTGTCGATCGGCGGGCTTATCAAGCACGTCACCGCGATGCAGCGCAGCTGGATGGGACGCGTCGCCGCCGCGCCGGGCGCGCCGCCGAAAGACCCGCGACCGTTCGAGCAGATCGCGCAGGAGTTCGCCGACCAGCACGTGATGCGGCCGGACGAGACGCTGGACGGGTTGCTGCGGGCCTTCGAAGAACAGAACGCGGAATCGCTGCGGTTGGTGGAGACCGCGGACCTCGACGCCGCGGTGCCGGTGCCGAAGGACATCCCCTGGTTCCCGAAGAACCAGGAGGCCTGGTCGGTGCGCTGGGTGATCCTGCACGTCATCAACGAGCTGGCCCGGCACGCCGGGCACGCCGACATCGTCCGCGAATCCATCGACGGCGCCACCATGTACGAGTTGATCGCGGCGCTGGAGGGCTGGGCGATCGAGGGCTGGGTGCAACCCTGGGCGAAACCCTGATCGCGGGCCCGCACCGAACGTGCACTCAGGGCGAAATTCGGGCCGGTTTTTCGCCATGAATGCACGCTCGGCGCTCCGCAGTTTCCGGTGAGCGCCGTCACAGCGAATTGGGCCTCGACACCGCCGATTTGGCAGACTGCTGGAATGAGCTCTACCAAACATCGAGACGTGGCCAGGCTTGACCGGGTGCCGCTGCCGATCGAAGCGGCCCGGGTGGCCGTCACCGGTTGGCAGGTCACCCGCACCGCCGCGCGCGTCGTCACCAAGCTGCCGGGCAAGGGTCCGTGGCAGCAGAAGGTGATCAAGCAGCTCCCCCAGACCTTCGCCGACCTCGGCCCGACGTACGTGAAATTCGGGCAGATCATCGCCTCCAGCCCGGGGGCGTTCGGCGAATCGCTGTCTCGCGAGTTCCGCGGCCTGCTCGACCGGGTGCCGCCCGCCGACACCGACGAGGTGCACAAGCTGCTCGTCGAGGAGCTCGGCGGCGACCCCGCCGAGCTGTTCGCCAAGTGGGAGGAGGAGCCGTTCGCGTCGGCGTCCATCGCCCAGGTGCATTACGCGACGCTGCACACGGGGGAAGAGGTCGTCGTCAAGATCCAGCGCCCGGGCATCCGCCGCCGCGTCGCGGCCGACCTGCAGATCCTCAAGCGCTTCGCCCAGGCCGTCGAGCTGGCCAAGCTGGGCCGCCGGCTCTCCGCGCAGGACGTGGTCGCCGACTTCTCCGACAACCTGGCCGAGGAGCTGAACTTCCGCCTCGAGGCGCAGTCGATGGAGGCGTGGGTATCACACCTGCACGCCTCGCCGCTGGGCCGCAACATCCGGGTGCCGCAGGTGTTCTGGGACTTCACCAGCGACCGGGTGCTGACGATGGAGCGGGTGCAGGGCATCCGCATCGACGACGTCGCCGCCGTCCGCAAGGCCGGGTTCGACGGGACCGAGCTGGTCAAGGCGCTGCTGTTCTCGCTCTTCGAGGGCGGGCTGCGGCACGGCCTGTTCCACGGGGACCTGCACGCGGGCAACCTCTACGTCGACGACGAGGGCCGCATCGTGTTCTTCGACTTCGGGATCATGGGCCGCATCGATCCCCGCACCCGCTGGCTGCTGCGCGAGCTGGTCTACGCGCTGCTGGTGAAGAAGGACCACGCCGCGGCGGGCAAGATCGTGGTGCTGATGGGCGCCGTCGGCACCATGAAGCCCGAGGCCCAGGCCGCCAAGGACCTGGAGCGCTTCGCCACCCCGCTGACCATGCAGACGCTGGGCGACATGTCCTACGCCGACATCGGGCGGCAGCTGTCGGCCCTGGCCGACGCCTACGACGTGAAGCTGCCCCGCGAGCTGGTGCTGATCGGCAAGCAGTTCCTCTACGTCGAGCGATACATGAAGCTGCTGGCGCCGAAGTGGCAGATGATGTCCGACCCGCAGCTGACCGGCTACTTCGCGAACTTCATGGTCGAGGTGAGCCGCGAGCACCAGTCAGAAGAGGTCTGATGGAGGTCCGCACCGGGCACGCCACCTCGGACGGCGAGGTGAAGCTGTACTACGAGGACATGGGCGACATCGACCACCCGCCCGTGCTGCTGATCATGGGGCTGGGCGCCCAGCTGGTGCTGTGGCGAACCGCCTTCTGCGAGCGGCTGGTCGACCACGGGCTGCGCGTGATCCGGTACGACAACCGCGACGTCGGCCTGTCGAGTAAGACCCGGCACCGCGGTTCGGGCCAGCCGCTGGTGACGCGGTTGGCCCGCTCCTGGCTGGGGCTGCCGAGCGACGCGCCGTACAAGCTCGAGGACATGGCCGACGACGCCGCGGCCGTCCTGGATCACCTGGGGATCGAGCACGCACACATCGTGGGTGCGTCGATGGGCGGCATGATCGCCCAGATCTTCGCCGCACGATTCCGCGAGCGGACCAAGACCCTGGGCGTCATCTTCTCCAGCAACAATTCGGCCTGCCTGCCGCCGCCCGGCCCCCGCCAGTTGCTCGCGCTGATCAAGGGCCCGGCGCCGGACTCGCCACGCGACGTGATCGTCGACAACGCGATCCGGGTCAGCAAGATCATCGGCAGCCAGCGCTACCTGGCGCCCGAGGAGCAGCTGCGGGCCGAGGCCATCGAGAGCTACGAACGCAGCTACTACCCGTGGGGTGTCGCCCGGCACTTCGACGCCGTGCTGGGCAGCGGCAGCCTGAAGCACTACAACCGGCGCACCGCCGCACCGACCGTGGTGATCCACGGCCGGGCCGACAAGCTGATGCGCCCCTTCGGGGGCCGCGCGGTGGCCAGGGCCATCGACGGCGCTCGATTGGTGTTATTCGACGGGATGGGACATGATCTGCCACAGCAGTTGTGGGATCAGGTGATCGGCGTGCTGACGAGCAACTTCGCCAAGGCGAGCTGAGCCAAAATCACTCGAACGAAACGCTTCCCCTACGATCTCAGTCCGAGTCGCCGGGTTGTACGGTTGTCAAAGGAGGTGGGTCCACCAATGGCCAAGCTGAAGCCGTATTACGAAGAGTCGCAGGCAACCTACGACATTTCAGACGACTTCTTCGCGCTGTTTCTCGACCCCAACATGGTGTACACCTGCGCGTACTACAAAAACGACGACATGACGCTGGAAGAGGCGCAGCTGGCCAAGCTCGACCTGGGGCTGGACAAGCTGAAGCTCGAGCCGGGAATGACGGTGCTCGACGTCGGTTGTGGCTGGGGCGGGGCCGTGGTCCGCGCGGTCGAGAAGTACGACGTCAACGTCATCGGCATCACGCTCAGCCGCAACCATTACGCCCGCACCAAGGAAAGGCTGGCCGCGATCGGAACGACGCGGCGGGCCGAGGCCCGGCTGCAGGGCTGGGAAGAATTCGACGAGCAGGTCGACCGGATCATGAGCTTCGAGGCCTTCGACGCCTTCAAAAAGGAACGCTGGCCCGCCTTCTGGGATTGGGCGTACAAGACGCTGCCCGATAACAGCCGGATGATGATGCACAGCATCTTCACCTATCCGCAGTCGTCGTGGAAGGATCGCGGCATTCAAATCACGATGTCGGATCTGCGTTTCTTCCATTTCCTGGGAAAGGAAATCTTCCCCGGCGGCCAGATGTGCGGCGAGACCGATATCGTCGACCTCGCGCAAGCCAGCGGTTTCTCGATCGAGCAGGTCCAATACCTGCAGCCGCATTACGCCCGGACGCTGGACACCTGGGCCGCCAATCTGGAGGCCAACCGCGAACAGGCCATCGCCATCCAGTCCGTCGAGGTCTACGACCGCTTCATGCGCTACCTGACCGGCTGCGCGGACCTGTTCCGCAAGGGCATCTCGAACGTCGCCCAATACACGCTCACCAAGTAGCGGCCGGCGCGCAAAAACTCCGGCGCACGCGCGCGCCGCTGCGCCGTTTCGGGTCCCCGGCGAGTACCGTCCCCGAGTGGGCGGCCACCCCATCGGTGCCCGTCCCCTGGGGAGGACATATGTCTGACAACCCGGCCGGCGCTGCGCGTGCGCGATCCAACTCGGACGACGTGCGGGCGCACTACGACCTCTCGAACGAATTCTTCGCGCTCTTCCAGGATCCGACCCGGACATATAGCTGCGCGTACTTCCCCCGCGCGGACATGACCCTTCAGGAAGCGCAGCTGGCCAAGCTCGACCTGACCCTGGACAAGCTCGGGCTCCAGCCGGGGATGACCCTGCTCGACGTCGGCTGCGGCTGGGGTTCGGCGCTCAAACGCGCCGTGGAGCGCTACGACGTCAACGTCGTCGGGTTGACCCTGTCCAGGAACCAGCACGCATTCTGCCAGCAGATGCTCGACGGGATCGACACCCACCGGTCGCGGCGGGTACTGCTGTGCGACTGGTCCGAGTTCAGCGAACCGGTGGACCGCATCGTCACCATCGAGGCGTTGGAGCACTTCGGCTTTCACCGCTACGACGACTTCTTCAAGTTCGCCTACACCTCGCTGCCCGGCGACGGCGTGATGCTGCTGCACTCGATCACCGGGTTGCACGGAAAGCAGGTCATCGAGCGCGGCCTGCCGCTGACGATCGAGGTCGCCAAGTTCATCAGGTTCATCGTGACCGACATCTTCCCGGGCGGCCGCCTGCCGATGATCGAAACCATCGAGCAGCACGCGGCGAAGGTCGGCTTCGGGGTCACCCGCGTGCAGTCGCTACGGGCCGACTTCGCCAGGACCCTCGATCTGTGGGCTGAGGCCCTGCGAGCGCGCAGGGAGGAGGCCGTCGAGATCCAGCCCGAGGAGGTGTACGAGCGCTACATGCGGTACCTGACGGGCTGTGCCAGGGCTTTCCGTACGGGCTACATCGACTGCAACCAATTCACGCTGCAAAAGTAAGGTTGGGTATCGTTGCACGTCACACCCGAGGCAAGTGCGCGGGAAATACGCAGTGAACTTCATCCAGGAGAACAAGACTAATGGCTGATCAACCGGCTAGCCCGACGAAGATTCGGACGGCTCCCGAGGACATCCAGGCGCACTACGACGTCTCCGACGACTTCTTCGCCCTGTTCCAGGACCCGACGCGGACCTACAGCTGCGCCTACTTCGCGCGCGACGACATGACGCTGGAAGAGGCGCAATACGCCAAGATCGACCTGAACCTGGACCAGCTGGACCTCAAGCCGGGCATGACCCTGCTGGACATCGGCTGCGGCTGGGGCACCACCATGAAGCGCGCCGTCGAGCGGTTCGACGTCAACGTCATCGGTCTGACGCTGTCCAAGAACCAGCACGCCCGCTGCGAGCAGGTGTTGGCGTCGATCGACAGCGACCGTTCGCGCCAGGTCCGGCTGCAGAACTGGGAGGACTTCAACGAGCCCGTCGACCGCATCGTGTCGATCGAGGCCTTCGAGCACTTCGGGCACGAGAACTACGACGACTTCTTCAAGCGGACGTTCGACATCATGCCCGAGGACGGCCGGATGACCGTGCAGAGCAGTGTCAGCTTCCACCCGTACGAACTGGCCGCCCGCGGCAAGAAGCTGACCTTCGAGACGGCGCGGTTCATCAAGTTCATCATCACCGAGATCTTCCCGGGTGGCCGGCTGCCGTCCACCCAAATGATGGTCGACCACGGCGAGAAGGCGGGCTTCGTTGTGCCCGAACCGCTTTCGCTGCGTCCGCACTACATCAAGACGCTGCACATCTGGGGTGACAACCTCGAGGCGAACAAGGACAAGGCCATCGAGGTGACCTCCGAAGAGGTCTACAACCGCTACATCAAGTACCTGCGCGGGTGCGAGCACTACTTCACCGACGAGGCGCTCGACGTCAGCCTGGTGACGTACCTGAAGCCGGGAGCCGTCAGCTGATTTCACCGCCCCTGTCGGATTAGGGCTGCGTCGTTCGTCGGATAGGTAGAGAGTGGAGCACGGGGCTTCGCTCGCTATCTGGAGGTGACGAGACATGCAGTACTTCGCCTTGTTGATCAGCAGGGAACAGGACCGCGCGCCCGAAGGCCCGGACGCGATGGCCGCCTGGGGGAATTTCCACGCCAAGGCCGGCGCGGCGATCAAATCCGGGGACGCCCTGGCGCCCGCCGCCGCGGCGGCGGTCGTCACCGGGGGCCCGGACGCGCCGGTGGTCACCGACGGCCCCTTCGCCGAATCGGCCGAGGTGGCCTGCGGCTTCTACCTGTTCGAGGCCGAAAATCTCGACGAGGCGCTGGGGTTGGCGCGCGACGTCCCGCTCGCCACGTTCGGCGCGGTGGAGGTGTGGCCCACGGTGCACTCGGTCGAGCTGTCCCGCGGGCTCACCGGCAACGACTGGCTCGCGCTGCTGCTGGAGCCGGCCGAATCCGCGCACACCCCGGGCACACCGGAGTGGGAGGCGGTGGCGGCGAAGCACGCCGACCTCCACGCGGCCGCGGGTGATCACATCATCGGCGGCGCCGCGTTGCACGATCGGTCCACGGCGACGACCGTGCGGGTGCGCGACGGCGAGGTTTTGATCACCGACGGTCCCTACGTGGAGGGCGCCGAAATCGCCACCGGGATCTACCTGTTGAGTGCCGCGGACCGCGAAGAGGCCGTCAAGCTGGCGTCGATGATCCCCGCCTCGACGGTGCAGGTGCGGCAGCTGGCTGGGCTCTCGGGGCTCTGAGCGACGCCGGTGTCCGACCTGGACGGCGTCTTTCGTCGGGAATGGGGGCCCGCCGTCGCCGCGCTCGCGCGGTGGTCCGGCGACCTCACCGTCGCGGAGGACGCCGTCCAGGAAGCCTGCGCCGAGGCGCTTCGCAGCTGGGGCCGCGACGGTCCGCCGGACAATCCCGGCGGCTGGCTGGTGACCGTCGCCCGCAACCGGGCGCGCGATCGCCTGCGTCGCGAAACCATCCGCCCCGGAAAGGAATTGGCGGCCGTGATCGACGAAATCCGGGCGCGCACCGATCACACCGACCCGTCTCCGGTGCGCGACGACGAACTGCGGATGATGTTCACCTGCGCGCACCCCGCCCTGGACCGCCAGTCGCAGCTGGCGCTAACCCTGCGGCTGGTGTCGGGGTTGACCGTCACCGAGATCGCCCGCGCGCTGTTGCAGACCGACGCGGCGATCGGCCAGCGGATCACGCGCGCCAAGAGCAAGATTCGGCACGCGAACATCCCGCTGCGGGTGCCGCCGGCCGAGCTGCTGGGTGAGCGCACCCCGCACGTGCTGGGTTGCGTGTATTCGGTGTTCACCGAGGGGTATTGGTCGACGGCCGGCCCGTCGGCGATCCGCGACGAACTGTGCGACGAGGGGATCCGGCTGGCTGGCGAGTTGTGCGCGCTGATGCCGCAGGAGCCCGAGACCCACGCGCTGGCCGCCCTGATGCTGCTGCACGATTCGCGGCGAGCCACGCGGGTGGGCGACACCGGGATGCTGGTGCCGCTCGAGGAGCAGGACCGCCGCCGGTGGGACCGCGGCCGCATCGCCCGCGGCCTGGATCGGCTCCGCCTGGCCGAGGGATCGACCGGCCCCTACCTCCCGCAGGCGGTGATCGCCGCGGTGCACGCGACGGCGCCGTCCTGGGAGAAGACGGACTGGGTCACCATCTGCGCGGCCTACGACCGGTTGGTGCGGCTGACCGATTCACCGGTCGTGCGCGCCAACCGCGCCCTGGCGGTCGGATTCCGCGACGGCCCGGACGCCGGCCTGGCCGCCCTGGACGAGGTGGCGCACGACGCCCGGTTAAGCCGCTCCAACCTGGTCGCGACGGTGCGCGCCGACCTGCTGCGGCGCGCCGGCAGGCCGGCCGATGCCGTCACCTGAAGAAGATCACCGTGTCGACGACCACGGGCCCGGGCATCCCGGTGGACCCGTCGGTCACCCGGAACTTCGCCGAGGCCTGAGTCGCGGGGCGGCTACCCGCCGCACTCGGCGATGCGCCGCCGCAGGAATTCGCGGCCCGGCTCGGAACCGTTGACCGCCAACGCTTCTCGGTACCAGGTGACGGCATCGGCCGGCCTGCCGGCGCGCCGCAGCAGGTCGGCGCGCACCGTCGCGACCAGGTTGGAGCGGCT
>NZ_LZIX01000274.1:0-11185 GCF_001666955.1 Mycobacterium sp. E735
GGTCCCGAACACGATTCCACCGGCGTCGAGGTGGAGCCGCCGCCGCGGGGCAAGGACTGACGCTCGGCGCCGCGCTCATCGAGTTGCCGTCGCCGGGCCGCTGGGTAGCCTGTGCGCGATGACGGGGATCGACGGGCAGGTCGTGGCCATCACCGGGGCGAGCAGCGGGATCGGCGAGGCGACCGCCCTGCTGCTGGCCGAGCGCGGCGCCCGGGTGACCATCGGCGCGCGCCGCGCCGAGCGACTCGATGAGATCGCACGGGAAATACGCGACCGGGGCGGATCCGCCGTCACCTGCCGCACCGACGTCTCGCGACCCGAAGACCTTCGGCGGCTCGTCGCGACGGCCACCGGCGAATTCGGCCGGCTCGATGTCCTGATCAGCAACGCCGGCATCAGCAAGATCGGGCCGGTGTCCGACCTCGACGTCGACGGATGGACGGCGATGATCGACGTCAACCTGCGGGGAGTGCTGCACGGGATCGCGGCGGCCCTGCCGGTTTTCCGAAATCAAGGGCGCGGACATTTCGTGACGACGGTGTCGACCGCGGGGCTCAAGATCGTGCCCACCATGGCGGTGTACGCCGCCACGAAGAACGCCGTTCGCACCCTGATGGAGGGCTTGCGCCAGGAATCCACCGACGGCGTCGTGCGGACCACATCGATCTCACCCGGATTCGTCGACACCCGATTGGACGATTCCATCGACGACGCGGCGATGCGCGCTCAGATCCGTCGCAACATGACCGAATTCGGCTTGCCGCCGGCGGCGGTGGCCCGGGCCATCGCGTTCGCCATCGAGCAACCGCACGAGGTCGAGATCGGCGACATCACCATCCGGCCAACGGTCCAGGGCTAGCAGCAGTCGGCGGGGTTGCCACTCCGGAGAACAGACACCGAAGTGAACCATTTCCAGCGCGCGCTCGTGGATGATCATCGATGATGCGCCGCGCCCCCAGTTCCGGCACCGAAGAGACCGAGCCGACCGATTCCGGTGGCTACGGGTTTCCCGCGCGGCTGTGGCGCCTCCTGGATGAGCACCCACCGCCCGGTGTCGGGCGGGCGCAGCGCTGGCGCAGCCCGCTGCGGGGACCATGGCTGACATCCGTATTCGGGTCGGTGCTGCTGGTCACGCTGCCGATCGTCATCATCACGGGGCTGCTGTCGTACGTCGCCTACGGGCCGCGGTTCGGCCAGGCCATCCCCGGCGACGTCGGATGGCTGAAGCTGCCGACGTTCGATTGGCCCACCAACCCGTCGTGGCTGTATCGGCTGACCCAGGGGTTGCACGTCGGGCTCGGGCTGATCCTGATCCCGGTGGTGCTGGCCAAGCTGTGGTCGGTGATCCCGCGACTGTTCGCGTGGCCGCCCGCCCGGTCCATAGCCCAACTGCTGGAACGGGTTTCGCTGCTGATGCTGGTCGGCGGCATCCTGTTCGAGATCGTCACGGGCGTGCTGAACATCCAGTACGACTACATCTTCGGTTTCAGCTTCTACACCGCGCATTACTTCGGCGCCTGGGTGTTCATCGCAGGATTCGTCGTGCACATCGCGATCAAGATCCCGGCCATGTGGTCCGGCCTGCGCTCGATCTCAGTGCGCGACGTGCTGCGCGCCGGCCGCGCCGAGACCCGCGCCGAACTATGGCAGCCGGACGGGCTGGTCGCCGCGGATCCGGCGCCCGCGACGATGAGCCGCCGCGGCGCCCTGGCGCTCGTGGGCGGCGGTGCGGCGTTCATGGCGGCCATCACCGCGGGGCAGACGTTGGGTGGGTTCACGCGGCCCGCGGCCCTGCTGCTTCCGCGCGGCCGCACCCGCGGGGATGGTCCCGGCGACTTCGAGGTCAACCGGACCGCGGTGGTGGCCGGCATTTCCGCCGAAGACACGGGCGAGCGCTGGCGGCTCACCTTGAGCGGCGGCCCGCACGCCGTCGTCCTGGACCGCTCCGCCCTCCTGGCCATGCCGCAGCGCACCGCCACGCTGCCGATCGCCTGCGTGGAAGGCTGGTCCACCACCCAAACGTGGACCGGTGTGCGCCTGGCGGACCTGGCCCGGCTCGCCGGCGTACCGGCTCCCGACTCGGCGTACGTCTCGTCGTTGGAGCGCGGGGGCGCGTTCGGCCGCGCGACGCTGCAGGGTAGCCAGGTGCTGCACCCCGATGCGTTGCTGGCCCTGCGCGTCAACGGCACCGACCTGTCCCCGGACCATGGGTTCCCGGCGCGCATCATCGTGCCCGCGTTGCCCGGCGTACACAACACCAAATGGGTGGAATCAATTGCCTTCAGGGCCGGCCCAAATGCATAGCGCCCGAGCGGCTTTCATGAGGCTCTACGGGTCCGGCCCATGGCATCTGTTGATCCTGATCGCCGGGTTCGCCCTCTTGGGCTACGTGGTGGCCACCAGCAAACCGGTCACGCTGTGGAACACGCACGTGTGGTGGCAGTCGATCATCGTGTGGTTCGCCGCGGCCATCGTCGCCCACGACCTGGTGTTGTTCCCGATCTACGCATTGCTCGACCGGCTGCTGTCGCGCTCCGTCGTCCGGCTGCCGCCGCGGCCGGTGCCCGTGATCAATCACATCCGGGTGCCCGCGCTCGGTGCGGGGCTGACGCTGCTGGTGTTCCTGCCCGGCATCATCAAGCAGGGCGCCGCCACGTATTCGGCCGCGACCGGCCAGACGCAGGATCCCTTTCTTGGCCGCTGGCTGCTGCTGACCTCGGCGATGTTCGGCGTCAGCGCCGCGATCTACGCGGTCCGCACGGCGACGGCGCATCGAGGCGCCGAGGCGGCACCCGACCTACATGTTGGCGATGATTTGTAGGCGCTGGGCGCTGTATTCGGTGTCGGTGATGGCGCCCCTGGCGTGCAGGTCCTCGAGTTGTTTGAGGCGGTCGTACAGCGGTGGCTCGGGCCGCGCGACCGCGGCCGGGTGAGCAGCGTGGACGCCCCCGGTGTGCGGCATCGAGCCGCCCTTGGTGGTCCAACCCGCGCCGAGATCGATCAGCCGCAGCGCGAACAGCACGCCCGCGCCGGTGATCGGCAGGCCGAGGTAGATCATCCACCCCAACGGCACGCCGGCCCGGCTCAGCGCGAAATAGCGCGTCAGCAGGACCAGCGCGAGCATCCCGCCGGCCAGCAGCACGACGACCTTGCTTTTCATCCGCCATGAACCTCCGTGTCGATCGCTGCGGGGCGCAGCGGTGGTGCGGCAAGTGCAACCCGGCGGGGCCGCTACCGATCCCAAGGGCGCTAAGCGCATTCACCGTCCACGGCGGCGCTGGAAGGATTCTTGGTGACTTCTTGGAGTGTTCTTTGAAACCCGCGCGTGTTCTGCGCGTGCGGCGGCGACTAACTACTCTGGTGAGCATGGGAAACGGGCGGACCGGGACGGCGAAGGCGTTATGCGCCTGCCTGGCCGCACTTGTCTTGCTGCCATTCGACGCCACCCCGATGGCGGCCATCACAAAAACCGTTGCGCCGTCCCCATCCTCGTCGATCGACCACAGTGCCCTCGGACCGCCCAGCTCGCCCTGCTTTATCGGCCTCAACTGCGGATGTGTTCAGCACTGCCAATCGCCGCCACGCCCACGCCCGCCGGCCGTGGCCGGCGATCCACAGCACGCCCCGCCCGCCTCCACGCCGCCAAATCCCTAGTCCGACCGCCTGAAAGCACACTGGAGAGATCGTGAAGATTCGACAAGCCCAGCCCGTGGCCGCGGTCGGCGGTGTCTTCGCAGCGCTCGTCCTGGCGTTCGGGTGGTCGGACGCCGACACGGTCACCCGGGCCGCAAACCCGACGTCTTCGTCCAACGTGACGCCGGCGCCCCCGCCCGCCCCGGGCGGCGCCCTGCCGGTGCAACCCGCCGGCGGGGGCGGCTGCATCATCGGCCTCAACTGCGGTTGCACGCGCAACTGCCACAAGCCGCGGCCCCGTCCTCCGGGCCCCGTCAGCGACCCGCAACACGACGCGCCCGCACCGGCCCCGGAGAACCCCTAGCGGGCAGTACCCGGCGAGGCCGCCGGCCGCTTTCCTATCATCGGCTGATGGAGATCGAGTCCTCGCCGGCGTTCAGTGCCGAGGACTCGGCCCGGTTTCATGCTTGCGGCTTCTGGTCGGACACGACGTTGTCGGACGCGGTACGCCGCAACGCCGAACGGTCGCCGGACCGCCTTGCCTATGTCGACCATGCCGGGACAGCGCTGAGCTGGCGCCAATTCGACGATGCCGCAAGCGCTCTGGCCGAGAGACTGGCCGGCGCGGGGATCGAGCCCGGCGACCGCGCGGCGGTGTGGCACGGCGACTCCGCGGCCCTGCACGCGCTGTTCGTCGCGATCGAGCGGTGCGGGGCGGTCGTCGTCGGCGTCGGCGCGCGCGCCGGAGCCCGTGAAGTCACGGCGATACTGCGCAGCGCCCAGCCGAAAATCCTGATCAGCGACCAACTGCGTGGGGCGACCGCGGCGCACGTCGCCGGGGAGCTTGCGCTCCCCACCCTGACGCTGGACTCGCCCGCCGGCTCGCCGCGACTCGACGTTCGGGCGGCGCGGAAGGCGCTTGCCCCCGAATCCCGACTCGGGCCCGACGATGTATTCCTCATCAACTCGACATCCGGCACCACCGGGCTGCCCAAGTGCGTGGTGCACACACAGAATCGCTGGCACTACTTCCACCAGAAGGCCGTCGCCAACGGGCTGCTGACGTCGGAGGACGTTTTCCTGCCGGTCATCCCGACACCGTTCGGATTCGGGTTATGGACCAGCCACACCACGCCGATCTATCTCGGCGCCACCGCCGTCATCCTGGACCGGTTCAGCACGCGGGCGACCTGCGAGGCGATAGCCCAACACCGGGCCACCGTATTGTGCTGTGTCAGTACGCAATTGACCATGCTGATGGCGGATCCCGCGACCCGCGACCACGACCTGAGCTCGCTGCGGGTCGTGTTCACCGGCGGTGAGGCGCTGCCCTACCGGCCGGCGGCCGAGTTCGAGGAACTCACCGGCGCGACGATCCTGCAGTTCTACGGCTCCAACGAAACCGGGATGCTGAGCGCCACCACGGTCAACGACACACGCGAACGCCGGCTGCGCACGGGCGGGCGGATCGTGCCGGAAATGGCGGTCCGGCTCTTCGACGGGGACCGCGACGTGACCGCGACCGGCAAGGGCCAGCCGGCCTGCCGCGGCCCGGCGACCAGCCTCGGCTACCTCGGCGGAACCGATCACGACAAGCTGTTCACCCGAGACGGCTGGATGCGCATGGGGGACATCTGCGAGATCGACGCGGACGGATACCTGACCGTCACCGGGCGAACTTCCGACTTCATCCTGCGCGGCGGAAAGAACATCAGCGCAACGCAGGTCGAGGATGCCGCCACCACCCACCCTGCCATCGCGGTGGCGGCCGCGGTCGCGATGCCCGACCCGGTGTTCGGCGAAAAGGTATGCCTCTACGCCGAACTCGTCGGCTCGGCCACGATCGAACTGGCCGAGCTGGTCGAACACCTGCTGGCGCTGGGGGTGTCCAAGGAGTTGTTGCCCGAACGGCTCATCGTGGTCGACGAGCTTCCGCGCTCGTCGGGCGGCAAGGTTGCCAAAGGCCGGCTGCGCGAGGATATTCGAGCCAGAACGGAGGCCGAACATGAATGCTCCTGACGCGCGCCGGGGCGGCCTGGAGGTATGGGCGCCGTCGGTGGTCCCCCCGATCGGGGTCGACTTGTCCGACGAGCAGGCGCTCGCGGTCGCCTTCCGCCACCTGGCCGGCATCGGGTTCGCCGAGAACATGGCCGGACACATTACCTGGCAACCCGACGGCCGGACGGAGATGCTGGTCAATCCGTGGGGGCTGTGGTGGCAGGAGATCACGGCGTCCGACATCTGCGTGGTCGACGCCGACGCCCGGGTGCTGCGGGGCCGGTGGGACGTCACCCCGGCGATTTACATCCACACCGAGCTGCACCGCGTCCGCGACGACGCCCGGGTGGTCATCCATAACCACCCTTACTACGTCTGCGTGCTCGCCGCGTTGGGCCGGTTGCCCGAATTGGTGCACCAGACCAGTTCGCTCTTCCTCGATGACCTCTGCCTCGTCGAAACCTATGACGGCGAGGTCGACAGCCCCGCCCGCGCGGCCGAGCTCGCCGCACGGATCGGGGCCGCAAACCTGACCATCCTGGCCAACCACGGCGTCATCGCGACCGGGCGCAACCTGCCCGAAGCCGTCTACCGCGCGGCGTCCATCGAACGGGTCTGCAAGCTGGCCTACGACGTGCTGCTCACGGGCAAGGAGCCGGTGGCCATGAAGTGGTCCGACATGGCAGGCATGCAGCGGTCTCTCGTCGAGCGCGCCGCCGACGTGTACTGGGCGGGCGCGGCGCGGATGACCATCAAGGCCGACCCCGACGTGCTCACGTGAACCCCGTCGTCGCGCGTGCGTCCACGGCGGCGACACGTCGACAGGCGTCGCCCGCGTCGCACACCGAAGGCCGGCGACACACGCTCGATTACGCCTCCACGCAAGGAGATTGACCAGTGAAATCGATCGACGAGCTGGCCGGCAACCTCAACTTCACGACGGCGAAGACCGGCGAGCAACGCTCGGTCACCTTCTTGCCCGATCCGCCCCGCGCGCCGCGGCGCTACACCGTGATCTCCGTCGACGATCACATCGTCGAGCCGCCGGATACCTTCGCCGGGCGGCTGCCGCGCAAATTCGCCGACCGGGCGCCCAAAGTCGTCGAGACCGACAGCGGCGGACAGACCTGGGTCTACGACGGTCGGGAGCTGCCCAACGTCGGATTCAACGCCGTCGTCGGCCGTCCGGTGGCCGAGTATGGCTTCGAGCCGGTGCGGTTCGACGAAATGCGCAGGGGCGCCTGGGATATCCACGAGCGTGTCAAGGACATGGACCTCAACGGCATCTACGCCTCGCTCAACTTCCCGTCTTTCCTGCCCGGATTCGCCGGCCAGCGCCTGCAGCAGGTGACCAGTGACCGCGACCTGGCGCTGGCCTCGGTGCGCGCGTGGAACGACTGGCACCTCGAGGTGTGGGCGGGCTCGTATCCCGAGCGCATCATTCCCTGCCAATTGCCGTGGCTGCTCGACCCCGAACTCGGCGCGCGGATGATCTACGAGAACGCCGAGCGTGGGTTCCACGCCGTCACGTTCAGCGAAAACCCGGCGATGCTGGGGCTGCCCAGCATCCATTCCAAACACTGGGACCCGATCATGGCGGCGTGCGCCGAAACGGGCACCGTGGTGAACCTGCACATCGGCTCGTCGGGCTCCTCACCCTCCACGACCGACGACGCGCCTCCGGACGTGCAGGGCGTGTTGTTCTTCGCCTATGCCATCTCCGCGGCGGTCGACTGGCTGTATTCCGGGCTGCCCAGCAGATTCCCCAACTTGAAGATCTGTTTGTCGGAAGGCGGCATCGGGTGGGTGGCGGGCCTGCTGGATCGCCTCGACCACATGCTCAGCTATCACGCGATGTACGGCACCTGGGCGGCGCTGGGCGAAAGCCTCACGCCCGCAGAGGTGTTCACTCGCAACTTCTGGTTCTGCGCCGTGGAGGACAAGTCCTCGTTCGTCCAGCGCGACCGGATCGGCGTGGACAACATCATGCTGGAGGCCGACTACCCGCATTGCGACTCCACCTGGCCCCACACCCAAGAGACGATCCACGAGCAAATCGGCGACCTGCCCACGGACGTGATCCGGAAGTTCAGCTGGGAGAACGCCTCTCGCCTTTATCGCCACCCGGTGCCGGAAGACGTGCAGCGGAATCCCGACGCGTTCTAGCGGGCGCCGCTCTCGCCGTAACGGCCCTTCCATAATCGGCTTCTGCTCCGTACGCTACGTTCAGTATGTACTAAACGTAGCGGGAGGGTCATGTCGCCGGAAGAGGCCGAGTTCGTCGACCGCCTCGGGCTGTTCTTCGAACTGCTCGGCGCCACCCGGACCATGGGCCGGCTGTATGGATGGCTGCTGATCTGTCATCCGCCGCAACAGTCACTGACTCAGCTGGCCGACGCGTTATCGGTGAGCAAGGCCTCCATCAGCACCGTCGCCCGCCAG
Source organism: Mycobacterium sp. E735 (assembly GCF_001666955.1). Lineage (NCBI taxonomy): Bacteria > Bacillati > Actinomycetota > Actinomycetes > Mycobacteriales > Mycobacteriaceae > Mycobacterium > Mycobacterium sp. E735. The sequence goes on from NZ_LZIX01000274.1 coordinate 8,074, forward strand.
CTCCTGGAGGGTGGCATGGTGGAGCGGTTGCCCAGCCCGGACCGCCAACACCTGTATCGGGTCACGCCGGGCGGGTTCACCAGCGTTCTTAAAACCCAGCTCTCGCTCATGCGGCTGGGCATCGAGCCCGCCGAGTTCGCCCTTTCCGTGCTGCACGAGGACCGCGCCGAACAGCGGCAGCGTGTCGAGGATTTCCGCGACTTCTGCGAGTTCTGCACCAACGCCTACCGCGATCAGCTCATGCAGATGTGGACCGAATATCGGGCGGCAAGGAGAAAGCCATGACCCCGACCGACAAGGTCGACTTCACATCCGTACCGTGGGGTTCGGTGGAATGGACGAACCTCGTCACGCTCTATCTGCGGGCTCACGAAAGCCGTTCGAACCGGCCCATTTTGGGCGACAAAGCGGCGGCGGCAGCGGTGGAGCGGATCGACTACGACTTCAAGCGAATCCATCGGAGCTCGCTGCCGGCGTCGAACCAGTACCTGGTCGCCCTGCGCGCCAAGCGGCTCGACGACTGGTGCGCGGAATTCCTGCGGCGCCACCCGGACGCGGTGGTGCTGCACCTGGGTTGCGGGCTCGACGGCCGCGCTTTCCGGCTCACCGTGCCGCCGTCGGCCTCGTGGTTCGACGTCGACCAGCCCGGTGTCATCGAGCTGCGGCGACGGCTCTATCAGGACACCGAGCGGTACCGGATGATCGGCTCGTCGGTGACCGATCCGGGGTGGCTGGACCAGGTTCCGATCGATCGCCCCACGCTGGTCATCGCCGAGGGCCTGCTGATGTACCTGACCGAACAGCAGGTCCGCGACTTATTGCAGCGTCTGACCGGCCGATTCCAAAGCGGCGAAATGCATTTCGACACGCTCTCGGCGCTGGCGCCGTTGCTGTCGAAGCTGTTCACCCGCGGGATCATCAAGTGGGGCATCCGCGATGCGCGGGAGCTGGAGAACTGGAATCCTCGGCTGCGCCTGCTCGAACAGGTCCCGGCGCTGGCAGGTTACCAACAGATCGAATCGGCGCCGGTCCGGTTCGTGTACAAACTCACCTGTGCGACTCCCGGCGGCCGGTATGACGTGCTGAACCGCTTCGAATACTCATAGGTCGGAAGCCAGCCGCCGAAGAATATCGGCGGTGGGTTCGGCGGTGGCATTCCGGTACCCGGTGCCCGCCCACAGGTGCACGTAGCCGGGCTTGCCCGCCGCGGCCGCGGCCTTCCGTAGCGGGCTGGTCAGGTAGTGGATGGCCGGATAGCCCAGCGGCGCCTGCGCCTCGTGGGCATCGATGAACGCGTTGCGCAGCCCGCGGGCGGGGCGGCCGGTGAAGGCGCGCGTGAGCACCGTCTCGGCGTACGCGGGATCGGTCAGGGCCGCCTGATGCGTGGCCGATGCGCCGCTTTCGTCCGCGCGCAGCAGAACCGTCCCGACGGCGGCCGCCGCGGCGCCCGCACGGATCACCTCGGCCACCGCGGCGGGGCTGGCGAGCCCGCCGGCGGCCATGACCGGCAGCGGCACGGCCGCGACGATGCGCTCGACCAGTTCGGCGATCGGCACCGGCCGCAGCGGCTCCCGCGGCGAGAGTGTGCCCGAGTGACCGCCCGCGGCTGCCCCCTGCACGGCGAGCATGTCGACCCCGGCGTCGCGTGCCGCCACCGCCTCGTCGGGTGTGGTCACCGTCTGCACCACGACGCTGCCCGCCTTGCGCAGCGCCGCGATCACCGCCCGCGGCGGGATGCCGAAGGTGAACGACACCATGGGAACCGGGTCGTCGAGCAGCAGCGCGACCTTTTCGTCGAACTTGTCGCTGTCCTCGATCGGCTCCGAGGGCAGCGTCAGCCCGAACTGATCCGCGTCGCGCTGGACGATCGCGGCGTAGGCGCGGTAGCGCTCGGGGTCAACCGGCAGCGGATTGGGTGCAAACAGGTTGATACCGAACGCGATTCCCTCGGCGCGAACCTGCTTGACCTCGGCCTCCACGGCTTCCACGGTCTTGTACCCGGCCGCGAGCATGCCCAGGCCGCCCGCGCGGGTCGCGGCCGAGACCATTGCGGGGGTGGTCGGGCCGCCAGCCATCGGGGCGGCGACCAGCGGGATGGACATTTCGAAACCTGCCAGCATGTCGGAGCCCTTCCGGTGTAACCGTGCGCCGAACGCGGACAGCGCAGCCCTGACAATAACGACGCCCCGTCGCGGTGGCATTCCGCCCGGGCAGATGACCTGGCAGGATGCTTCACCGTGAAGAGGCCCAACTTCCTCGTGATCGTGGCGGACGACCTCGGGTTTTCCGATATCGGCGCGTTCGGCGGCGAAATCGAGACGCCGAACCTCGATCGGTTGGCCCACGCGGGGATCCGGCTCACCGACTTCCACTCGGCGCCTGCGTGCTCACCCACCCGGGCGATGCTGCTGACGGGCACGGACCACCACATCGCCGGCATCGGCACCATGCTGGAGGTCGCCGGCCCCGGGTTTCGCGGGGCGCCCGGCTACGAGGGCTACCTGAACGACCGGGTGGTGGCGTTGCCGGAACTACTGCGCGACGCGGGATACCTGACGCTGATGTCGGGCAAGTGGCACCTGGGCGCCACGATCGACAGGTCGCCCTGGGCGCGCGGTTTCGAGCGCTCGTTCGCGCTGCTGCCGGCCGGGGCCAGCCATTTCGGCGGCGGCGGCGCCCGCAGCTTCTCGCCGGTGCCAACGCTTTACACCGAGGACGACCAGTTCGTCACCGTGGGGGATGACTTCTACTCGTCGGACTTCTACACCGACAAGCTGCTGCAGTATTTCGGCGAACGCGCCCCCGGCGACGACCGGCCGTTCTTCGCGTACCTGCCCTTCCAGGCGCCGCATTGGCCGCTGCAGGCCCCGGACGAATCCATCGCGAAGTACCGCGGCCGCTACGACGCCGGACCCGACGCGCTGCGCGAAGAGCGACTGGCCGCACTCAAGCGGCTGGGCCTGTGTCCGCCGGACGTCGAGGCGCACCCGGTCGTTGCCGACGGCGCTCCCGAGTGGGCCGACATGACCGATGAACAGCGCGCGGTGTCGGTTCGTAGCATGGAGGTCTACGCCGCGATGGTCGACCGGATGGACTGGAATATCGGCCGGGT
>NZ_LZIX01000275.1:0-38318 GCF_001666955.1 Mycobacterium sp. E735
AGTTCCTTACCACCCGGTCGATGTAGTCGCCCAGTTCGTCGCTCGTCACCTTGTGCTGGCGCAGCTTGCGCCCGAATCCGCTGTCCAGCCCGAGGCTGCCGCCCAGGTGCACCTGAAAGCCCTCGACCGAGCCCCCGTGACCGTCGTCCACCATTTGGCCCTTGAAGCCGATATCGGCCACTTGAATTCGGGCGCATGAGTTCGGACAACCGTTGATGTTGACCGTGATCGGCACGTCGAGCGAGGAGTTGATGTCCTCGAGCCGGCGCTCCAGCTCCGGCACCAAGACCTGGGCCTTTCCGCGCGTTTCGGCGAACGACAACTTGCAGTACTCGATCCCTGTGCACGCCATCAGGTTCCGGCGCCAATGGGACGGTCTGGTCTGCAGCCCGAGCGCCTCCAGCCCGGCGAGCACCTCGTCGAGTTTGTCGTCGGCGATGTCGAGGATGACCAGCTTCTGGTACGGGGTGAACCGCACCCGGTCCGAGCCCGCCTTGTCCATCAGATCCGCCACCGCAGAGAGGATGGACCCCGAGACCCGCCCCGCGATCGGCGCCGCCCCGACCGCGTTGAGCCCGTTCTTGAGCCGCTGAACCCCGATGTGGTCGATCGGATGTTTGAGCGGTTCGGGGGCCGGCCCGTCGATCAGCGGCCGTTTGAGGTACTCCGTTTCGAGGACCTCGCGGAATTTCTCGATGCCCCAGTCCTTGATCAAGAACTTCAGCCGGGCCTTCGACCGCAGCCGGCGGTAGCCGTAGTCGCGGAATATCGACGTCACGGCCTCCCAGACCTCGGGCACCTCGTTCAGCGGCACCCAGACGCCGACCCGCTGGGCCAGCATCGGGTTGGTGGACAGACCACCGCCGACCCACAGGTCGAGGCCGGGCCCGTGCTCGGGATGGTTGACGCCGATGAAGGCGATGTCGTTGATCTCGTGCGCGACATCCTGCAGACCCGAAATCGCCGTCTTGTACTTGCGCGGCAGGTCGGCGAAGTCCGGCGTGCCGATGTAGCGGCGCACGATTTCGTCGATCGCCCAGGTCGGGTCGAGCACCTCGTCGAGCGACTCGCCGGCCAGCGGCGAACCGAGGATCACGCGGGGGCAGTCACCGCACGCCTCGGCGGTCTGCAGTCCCACCCCGGCGAGCCGCCGCCAGATTTCGGGGACGTTTTCGACCTCGATCCAGTGCATCTGTACGTTCTGCCGGTCGGAGATGTCGGCGGTGTCGCGGCCGAACTCCGTCGAGATCTGGCCGACCGTGCGCAACGCCGCGGCCGACAGGGCACCACCGTCGCAGCGCACGCGCATCATGAAGTACTTGGCTTCCAGCAGATCGGCATTCTCGTCACCGGTGAAGGTGCCGTCATAGCCCTGTTCGCGCTGGGTGTAGAGCCCCCACCAGCGGAAGCGGCCGCGTAGGTCACTCTTGTCGATGCTGTCGAAGCCGGCCTTCGCGTAGATGTTCTCGATGCGTTCGCGCACCTCGAGCGGGGCGCCGGCGTGCTTCATCTCTTCGTTGGGGTTGAGCGGTTCCCGATCTCCCAGCGCCCACTGGCCCTCGTTACGGGGCTTGGCGGGACGGGCTGTGGTCATCTCGGAGGTCTCCTTCGAACATCGCAGGCATGAAAGCGCAGCTCACCGGTGGTATCGGCGGCGCAGATCCGATGCCAGCTGGACGTACAGGTGGGCGGGTCTACGACATCAAGGGAGACAGCAACAGCTGCAAACACGCTTGAGATCAATGTGCCGACGAGCCACGAGCGCAATGCGAAGGCTGGGCTGAGCGACGGTCACGCCACCATTGTGCCACGCCCGTCGGCCGGCGATGTAACCAGGTCAAACATCGGCTCACGATGAGCGGAATTCCCGATTAAGCTGGTCGCGCGGGTAAGAAAACCCAGGAAAAGCGTGTGCGGCCGACATCGGCGCGGGCACGGTGGATCGACGCCGCGGCCGGGTACCGCACACCGTGGGATGATTTGGCATGGCCCTTCGCGAGGAAGCCGTCGAGCTGCCCGACCTCCAGCCCGTCCCCGAGCGGCCGTTCGGGATCTACATTCACGTCCCGTTCTGCATAACCCGTTGCGGCTATTGCGATTTCAACACCTACACGCCGGCCGAGTTGGGCGGTGTCAATCCCGATGCCTGGCTTGCGGCGCTGCGGACGGAGTTGGAGCTGGCGGCAGAGCGTCTGCCCGGGCCGACCGTGACCACGGTGTTCGTCGGGGGAGGGACGCCGTCACTGCTCGGTGGCGCCCGCGTGGCGTCGGTGCTGGAGATGGTGCGCGAGCATTTCACGCTGGCGCCCGATGCCGAGATCACCACCGAGGCCAACCCGGAGTCCGCCTGGCCGGACTTTTTCGACGCCATTCGCGCGGCCGGCTACACGCGGGTTTCGCTCGGCATGCAGTCGGTGTCCCCGCGAGTGCTGGGGGTTCTCGACCGCATTCACACGCCGAACCGATCGGCGGCGGCCGCCCGAGAGGCCTTGGACGCCGGCTTCGAACACGTAAGCCTCGATCTGATCTATGGAACGCCGGGGGAATCCGACGACGATCTGCTGCGCTCGGTCGACACGGCGATCGACACCGGCGTCGATCACGTGTCCGCCTACGCCCTGGTCGTCGAGGAGGGCACGGCGCTGGCCCGACGGGTCCGGCGCGGCGAGCTCGCCGCCCCCGACGACGACATCCTGGCGCACCGCTACGAGCTGGTCGACGCCCGGCTTTCCGAAGCCGGAATGTGTTGGTACGAGGTGTCCAATTGGGCGCGGCCGGGCGGCGAATGCCGGCACAACCTCGGCTATTGGGATGGTGGCCAGTGGTGGGGCGCCGGACCGGGGGCCCATGGCTATGTCGGTGCCACGCGGTGGTGGAACGTCAAGCACCCCAACGCCTACGCGGAAAAGCTGGCCGCCGGCGTATTACCGGTGGGGGGATTCGAGCGGCTCGATTCCGACGCCCTGCACACCGAAGACGTACTACTGAAAACCCGTCTGCGACAGGGCCTTCCGCGCGATGTGCTGAATTCTGCCGAGGGGGCGCGGGCCGAAGGCGCGGTCGCCGACGGGTTGCTGGTGTCCGACGCAGATCGCTTCATCCTCACGCCGCGCGGCCGCCTGCTGGCCGACGCCGTGGTGCGCACCGTGTTGGGGTAGTGCTCAGCTGTTCGGGAACCAATGCGCGACTGCGCGATTGATCTCGATGTACAGCGGGATCCCGATCGTGACGGTGTAGGAGAAGGTCAGACCCAGCGCGGCCGCCAGCGGCAGGGTTGGGCTCGCCTCTGGGATCCCCAGCCGCTGGACCGCGGGCAGCGTGATGTAGGACGCCGCACTGCACAGCACCGCGAACAAGACGTAGGTGCCCGGCTGGAAGTGCGTGTCGGTCAGGTTGGCGTAGGCGTAGGCGGCCAGGATGCCAAGTGCCGCAAACAGGTTGGGCGCCAACAGGCCGAAGGCGATGAACCCGCCACCGGCCAACTTCAGATCCCGTAACTTGCGGGACGCCGTCATGCCCATCTCGAGCAGAAACAGGCAGAGCACGCCCTGAAACGCCGCAACGAAGAGCTCGTTTTGGTCGTGCACAACCTTCTGGCCCTGCAGCGCGCTGATGAAGCCGATGGCGATGCCGCCGACGAGGAGGATGAGGCCGGGATTGAGGAACACTTCCTGCAATATCGCCCGTGACATCAGCGGTGCCTTCTCGCGCTGCGGGGTGTTCCCGTACCACGCGTGCTCCTGCTTTTCCAGCGAGAACTCCAGCTCCTCTTCGATTCCGCGCTCGACCCCGTCGTCAACGCCCTCGGCCTGGGCGGCAGCGCCGGGACCTACCCTTGCGGGGGCGGTGTAACCCTGCTCGTCCGGCATGTACCCGGCTTCGTCCATCCCGCGGTGTCGCAGCCGGGCCACCAGGTATAGGGCAACCAGGCAGCCGGGAATCTCCATGAACGCGAGTAGAACCGGCATGTAGGCGTCGAAGGCGATCTTCACGCTGGTCAACACGGCCACGCAGGTGGCGAAGGCGCCCGCCGAGTCCGACCCGTAGTAACCGGCGACCGTCGCCCTGTCGACGCGTCGCAGCCGCGTCAGGTACCTCAGCAAGACATAGGTGAGCACTCCGATCACGAAGTTCAGCACCAAGCCCAGCGCGACGAATCCGGCGATGTTGTCGATATCGGCGGGTTTCACTTTCGCCAGCTCTTCGCCACCCTGCCAGCCGACGGCCACCAGCAGATACATCGTCAAACCCTGGTAGATCACGTACGGGAATTCGAACCGCACCCTCAGGATCGGAATGAGGAAACCGAAGTAGAAGAACAGCAGCAGCGGCTTGAACAGATTGTGGATGAAGTTCTGCCACATCTCTTGAAGCATGGGCGCCTCCTGGCGACGCAGTACAGCCCGGCGGGTGGCAGCAGGCGACTCGCGGCGCCCCTGAACTTAGTGGAACCTCGCGGGCTTGAGCGAGCCGACCATCGCGTCTTTACGAACAATTAACAAGTGGCCGATTGGGACCTTGGCGCGGCCCGTCAAACGAACTGTCGCCCACCATGATTCACCGGCCTGCGCGACCGCGTGGTTGGCGAAACTAGAACCAGTGGGCGATCAGCCGGTTGACCTCGATGTACAGCGGGATGCCGATGGTGACGTTGTAGGAGAACGTCAAGCCGAGCGACGCGGCAAGCGGCAGGGTGGGACTGGCCTCCGGGATGGCGAGCCGCTGGACCGCCGGGACGGCGATGTAGGACGCGGCGCCACAGAGCACCGCGAAAAGCACATAGGTGCCGGGCTTGAAGTCGGCGTGGGTGAGCGACGAGTAGATGTGCGCGACCAGGATGCCAAGCGGGGCAAAGATATTCGGGGCCAACAGGCCGAAGACGATGAACCCGGGGCCGGCGCTGCGCAGGTCCTTCAGCTTCCGGGAAGCCGTCATGCCCATCTCGAGCAGGAACAGACACAGCACGCCCTGGAACGCCATGACGAAGAACTTGTCGTCGTCGGCGACCACCTTCTGCCCCTGTAGCCCACTGACCAGGCCGATGATGATGCCCCCCATCAGCAGGACAAGTCCGGGGTTGAGGAACACCTCTTGGAACAGCTCCCGCGAGAAGATCGGCGCCCGCTTGCGCGCCGGGCCGGCAGTGCTCTGGTCGGGCTCCCAGTCCGGGTGGTCGAGCTTTTCCAGGGAGAATTCCAGCTCCTCTTCGATGCCGCGCTCGTGCTCGGCCGCCAGGCTCTGGCCGTGCGGTGGCTTGGCCGCGGTGCCCGGCCCGACCGAAACCCGCACCGGCGCTGTGTAGCCCGGTTCGTCGACCATGTTCCCCGCCGCGTCCATCCCGCGGTGACGCAGCCGCGCCACCAAATACAGGGCCACCAGACAGCCGGGAATCTCCATGACGGCCAACATGACCGGCATGTACGCGTTGAAGGCCATGCCGACGGCCGTCAGCACGGCCACGCAGGTGGCGAACGTTCCCGCTGAGTCTGACCCGTAATAGCCGGCAACGGTCGCTCGGTCGACTCGCCGGAGGGTGGTCAGCCAGTTCAGCAGCAGGTAGGCGATGCCGCCGATTACGAAGTTCAGCACGAATCCCAAAACCATGAAGCCGACGATCATCCCGATGCTGCCGGCGCTGATCTTCGCGAGCTCTTCACCCCCGTGCCAACCAATGGCCAGCAGCAGGTACATGGTCAAGCCCTGATAGATGACGTAGGGGAATTCGAAGCGCACCTTCAGGATCGGAATGAGAAAGCCGAAGTAGAAGAACAGCAGGAGCGGCTTGAACAGGTTGTGGGTGAAGTTCTGCCAAAACTCTTGCAGCATTTGATGCCTTCCTCGATGAGTGCGGTGATCAGGGAAAGCACCGTCCGCAAGCGGAGCCACCACGAACATCCCGACGACCGTGGAAAACCTATCCCCGGCGATGTCAAACCGCCACTCGAATGCAAAGCATGAAGTACAGGCGTGTCGAATCGATGCCGACGCGCCGATGAAGGGTAAAAGCGCTGTTCAGACGGTTTCTGCCGACTGCCTTCCGGCCGCGGGCCACCGACACCGCAGGCGTGGGTTTGGTGGGAATATGCTGTGCATTTGCTGTGTGGCTAGCACAGGAATCAGCGGGCCGACGAAATTACCGAGGGCCTGACCCCGACGCCCTTCTTGCGGTGTGTCACCGACAGCCATGCCATCGGCGAGTAATAGGTGGTGATTTCCTCGAAGCCGTCGACCCTCGAGACTGTGAGCACGCCGGTCTCTTGATTGATTTCAAGCCCGTCACTCTCGCTGCCCTGGATCTCTTCGCCGTTCGCCAGCCGGATCACGAACATGACGTCGCTTTCGAATCGGCACGATCGTGCTCGCCGGAATTCACCGCCACTCCTTCACTCACGCCGCTGGGGCCTGCCGCCTCCCATTAAATCTCCCGGCCGGCGGGTTCGCACGATCTCGCCCGGAGTTCAGGCGAGGTCACGTCGCATGGGCCGTGCAGGGCTCCGACCGGGCGGGTCGTCGCGTCCCGTGTACCTGCGCTAACTGGCAGAGTCGGCGGGCCGGCGTGGGATCGAGGTGCGGCACGAGCGGGGACGGGCCGCCGCCCCGGCTTGACGAAGTTCTCGGCAGGACGGAGCGAATATGCCGGGCCGCGGCTGGGACAGCTTGCGCGTCCTTAGATAGGTTAGGCTACATTTACTAACCGTGACCGAGGTCAGCGTTCAGACGAGTTCCGCCGGCTCCACGTCATCGCCGATTCCACTTCCCGCACACGTGCACCCGGCCGACCTGGCCGCCGAGCTCGCCACGCGGTTGCCCGAACAAGCCGGCGAGGAGTACCTGGTCTACGAGCGCGGCGGTCAATGGGTACTCGCCAGCGGCGTGCGCGCGATGGTCGAGCTGGACAGCGACGAGATGCGGGTCGTCCGGGACGGCGTGACTCAGCGCCAACGGTGGTCGGGGCGGCCCGGGCCGGTCCTGGGTGAAGCCATTGACAGGCTGTTGCTGGAGACCGACCAGCTCTTCGGTTGGATCGCCTTCGAGTTCGGCGTCTACCGGTACGGGCTGGAGCAACGGTTGTCGCCGGGAACCCCGCTGGCCCGCGTGTTCTGGCCGCGCACTCGCATCGTGGTGACCCGGGAGCACGTCCAGCTCTGGGGCGCGACGGCGGCGCATCGCGACATGGTTCTCGGCCTGTTGGGCGACGGCATGCCCGAGGTGCGCCAGGCGCGCCCCGTCGACGTCATCGCCGACCCGTCCAACTATCGCGACCGGGTGGCATCGGCCGTCCGCGAGATCGCGGGGGGCCGCTACCACAAGGTGATCCTGTCCCGTTCGCTGGAAGTGCCTTTCCCCCTGGACTTCCCGTCGACTTATCGGCTCGGTCGCCGCCACAACACCCCGGTGCGGTCATTCCTGTTGCGTCTGGGGGGAATTCGCGCTGTCGGTTACAGCCCCGAGCTGGTCGCGGCGGTCCATGATGACGGCATCGTGTTGACCGAGCCCCTGGCGGGCACCCGCGCGCTGGGTCGCGGTGTGGCACTCGACCGGCAGGCCCGCGACGACCTGGAGTCGAATTCCAAAGAAATTGTCGAACATGCGATCTCGGTGCGCAGCTCGCTGCAGGAGATCACCGAGATAGCCGAACCCGGTAGCGCGGTGGTCACCGACTTCATGACGGTGCGCGAACGCGGCAGCGTGCAGCACCTGGGCTCCACGGTCAGCGGGCGACTGGGCCCGTCGAACGACCGGATGGACGCGCTGGAAGCGCTCTTCCCGGCCGTCACCGCGTCGGGCATCCCGAAAGCGGGCGGCGTCGAAGCGATCCTGCGCCTCGACGAGGGTCCGCGCGGCCTGTATTCCGGAGCGGTCGTGATGTTTTCGGCCGACGGCGGCCTGGACGCGGCGTTGACGCTGCGGGCGGCATACGAGCGCGATGGCAGGACGTGGTTGCGCGCGGGGGCGGGCATCATCGAAGAGTCCACCCCCGAGCGTGAATTCGAAGAGACCTGCGAAAAGCTGTCCACACTCGCGCCCTATCTGGTTGCGCGGCAGTAGCCCGTCCGGTCGGTCGAGGGCGCTGTGAGCGGCGTCCCTCGGCGTAGGGACCTTTGGCCCTAGTTGGTCGAGTTTCCCGCGTGTCATCTTTATGTAACCCAATGACACAGATACATTGCGCGTTACTGGACGGCACACATAACTGGAGGGCTTCGTGTCCGAGGACCTGACTAATCTGCAGCTACTACACGAGCTCGAGCCTGTGGTCGAGGGCCTGCTCAACCGCCATCTTTCGATGTTCAAGGAGTGGAATCCCCACGACTACGTCCCGTGGTCGGACGGCAAGAACTTCTACGCGCTGGACGGTCAGGACTGGGAACCCGGGCAGAGCCGGCTCCCCGACGTCGCGCAGGTGGCGATGGTGCAAAACCTGCTGACCGAGGACAATTTGCCGTCCTATCACCGCGAGATCGCGATGAACTTCAGCATGGACGGCCCGTGGGGTCAGTGGGTCAACAGGTGGACGGCCGAGGAGGCCCGGCACAGCACCGCGCTGCGCGACTACCTTGTGGTCACCCGCGCCGTCGACCCGGTGGCGCTCGAGCAGCTGCGGCTCGAGCAAATGACTCGGGGCTTCAGCCCGGGACAGAATCAGCAGGGCGACATGTTTGCCGAGAGTCTGTTCGACTCGGTCATGTACGTCTCGTTTCAGGAACTGGCTACCAGGGTCTCCCACCGCAACACCGGCAAGGCCTCGCAAGAACCGATCGCCGAGCAGCTGATGGCCCGAGTCTCGCACGACGAAAACCTGCACATGATCTTCTACCGGGACGTCAGCGCGGCGGGTCTGGACATCGCCCCGAACCAGGCGATGAAGTCGGTCCACAAGATCCTGCGCAACTTCAAGATGCCGGGATTCACGGTGCCGGAGTTCCGGCGTAAGGCAGTGATCATCGCCGTTGGCGGCGTCTACGACCCGCGCATCCACCTCGACGAGGTGGTGATGCCCGTGCTGAGGAAGTGGCGCATCTTCGAACGCGAAGACTTCACCGGCGACGCCGCGCGGATGCGCGACGATCTCGCCGTGTTGGTCAAGGAGCTCGAGCAGGCCTCCGACAAGTTCGAGGAGTCCAAGCAGCGTTATCTCGAGCGTGAGGCCCGCAAGACCGAACGAATCACGGCCAGCAAGGTGCTCCAAACGGAAGGCACGCTGACCTTGAGCGGCCACTGACGAGGTCCGGGTGCGCGGGGTTCCTGTCCCAGCAGCCTGACGGCAGCGTTCGCTGCGCTCGAAATGTGTCAGTTCCGCCGGGGGCGGGCGATCTAAGCCGCTGCGCCCTCCGAGCGCGTCTTGGCTGAGGACTGAACTCCGGCGCTTCGCCTGATTGGGGAGTTTGAACCCCGGCTGGGCGGGGAATTCCTGCATGCCCCTCATATTGTGAAGATCAGGAAGTCCCATGCTTAGCGCACGTATCGACCGCTTCAAGGAAGATTGGTTTCTGTTTCTCGGCAAGCTAGCGGCTGTGTCCACCCCGCAGTTGGGCATCATCTACGGCTTTGCCAATCGTCGAGAGGCGCGGGATCCGGTGAGCCAGGGCGGGCCGACGGCGCGTCCTCTCGCTCACCGGCCCCGACTGATCGCGTAGCGTTTCCGATTCGACCCGCAAACCGACGGTCAGGGGGCTTACCCCCGGGACCGGCCCCGCTCAGGCCCAGTCGGCGGTCGCGTTGGACTCGAGGTAATCGGCGAGTATGCGGCTCACCAGTGACTCGATATTCGACTCGATCGACGACGCGAGCGTGGCGGCGACCGTTGCCACGGCCTGAGTCCGGAAGCGCACCAGCATGGTGATCAGCTCGGCGATCTCGGCATCCGCCGGCAAGGGTTCCCCCGGCTTGATGCGGTCCAGGACATGCTCGGCGCCGGCGCGCACCAGCATGTCGCTGATCTTGTCTATTTCGGGCACGATCTGCTCGTGTAAGTCGACGAGCTTCTCCAATTTGACGCCGTAGCCCCGTATTTCGTTGAACGCCTCGATCAGTTTGGGGCGGGTGACGGTGGCTCTCGCCCCGTCGACCCGGATGACCTGCAGCGCCACCAGGCGGTCGAACGCTTCGGGGTCGTCAACGAGTCGCTGCGCATCGGCCAGCGGCATGGTCTCAGGCTTCTCCGTCGTCCAGGTGCCCACGATCGCCGTCTCGAGGCCCAGCACGTCGCCCAGGTTCTTGCCTTCTTCCCAGGCGCTGAGCATTTCGCGCACGTGGGCGATGTTGTATCCGCGGTCGAGCATCGAGGTGATCAGCCGCAGGCGGGTGAGGTGCGTGTCGTTGAACAGGGCGATGCGCCCGACGCGCAACGGCGGAGGAAGCAGCCCGCGGTCACGGTAGACCCGGATGTTGCGGGTGGTCGTGCCGGCCAGCCGCGCCAGGTCGTCGATCCGGTACTCACCGGACGCGGGGGCACCTTGCGGGTGGCGGACCGCTGCGTCGAACAGTTGTGAGACCGCGGTCTCGATCAACTGCCGGTACTCCCGCGACTGGCGCCGCACGCGCCTCGGCGCGCGCCGCACGTTGTGCAGCACGCTGGCGATGGTGCCGGGTTCGGGTCTCGAAGAACGGTCGGGTGCCATGCGTCAGCCCGACGCGGCGGCAAGCGGCGTGGAGTCGCGCGCCACCGCTTGGTAGTCCCCGTAGCGGAAATCTTTCATCTGGCGAAGATACTGCGTCGCGAAACCCGGGTACATCGACCCGTTGTATCCGTCCTTGGTCAGGTACCAGCTGCGGCAACCGGACATCCACGTCGTCTTCGTGAGGCGGCGCTGCAGGCTGTCGTTGTGGCGGCGCTGAACCTCTTCGCGCACATCGAGATAACGCAGGTCGTTGTCGAGAATGGCGGTGATGCCGCGAACCGCGTACTCGAGCTGACCCTCGATGTAGACCAGCAGCGAGTTGTGGCCAGGCCCGGAGTTGGGCCCGGTCATGACGAACAGATTCGGATATCCGTGCACGCTGATGCTCTTGTAAGCCTGTGCGCCATCGGCCCATTCGTCACCCAGCGAGCGGCCGCGCAGGCCGGTGACCGGGAAGGGCGGTCCGGTCAGATGGACGTCGTAGCCGGTGGCGAACACGATGCAGTCCAGGTGATGTTCGATGCCGTCGCTGGTGCGGATGCCGACCGGGCTCAGGGTGGCGATCGGCCAGTCGATGAGCTTGCAGTTCTCGCGCTGAAGGGCGGGGTAGTAGTCGCTGGAGACCAGCATGCGCTTGCAGCCCGGGCGGAAGTCCGGCGTCAGCTGGCGGCGCAGCCACGGGTCCCTCACCTGAGCGCGCAGATGCGCCCGCCCCAGCCGGGCGGCCAACGAGGTCAGCGGCGTGTCCCACACCAGGGCCGTGGCGCTGGCCTCGTGGCCCCAGAACAACGCCTGCCGCGCAAGTTGCTGGGCGGCGGGCACTTTGGCGAAGAGGGTCTGCAGGGCGGGCGGGGTGGCGACGTCCAGGCGCGGCAACACCCAGCATGGCGTGCGTTGGAACACCTTGACCAACCCGGCCCGCTTCGCCAGCTCGGGGATGATCTGAATGGCGCTGGCGCCGGTACCGATGACGGCGACCCGTTTGCCCGAGAAGTCGTAGTCGTGGTCCCAGCGGGCGCTGTGAATCTTGTGTCCGCGGTAACTGTCCAGGCCGCGAATGTCGGGGAACCTGACGTCCGACAGCGGTCCGGAGGCCAGCACGACGGTGCGCGCGCGGAATCGCTTGCGGCCTTTGGTGGTTGCCGTCCACACCCCGCTGTTCTCGTCGAAGGCCAGACCGCTGACCTCCTGGCCGAATCGAATGTGGCGACGGATGTCGAATCTGGTCGCCATGTCCTCGAGATGGCGGCAGATCTCCGGGGCGGGGGAGTACGTACGCGACCAGCTCGGGTTCTTGACGAACGAATACGAATACAGCAGCGAGGGCACGTCACAGCTGGCGCCGGGATAGGTGGTGTCGCGCCAGGTTCCGCCCACCCGGTCGCCGCGTTCCAGGATCACGACGTCGTCGACCCCGGCGTCGGCCAACCGGATCGCCGCTCCCAGTCCGGTGAAGCCGGCACCGATGACGAGCACCGCGTGGGCGCGGTCGGCGGCCATCATCACGCCGCCGGCCGGTAGGTGAGTTCCTTGAACCAGCTGGGCACGGGTTTGAGCAACGGCTTGGGATAGCGGTCCGACAGCCACACCATCGAATTGGCCAGCAGGTGGTAGGGGTGGGCGGGGTTGACGACCATCGCGGCGTGTCGCTTGAGCAGTTGGTATGCCGGCACCCGCGAGGTGCGCTCACCCCGCTCGCCGAGCTGCTTGAAGCGTTTGACCGCGTTGTAGAGGCGCTCGGGCTCCATGCCCATGCCGGCCATCTCGTTGCGGACGCGATTGAGCAGCGGGATATACATCAGGGTGCCGACGATCACGCCCGGCGACGCGACTGTCCCGACGAATTCGATGGCAAGTTTGCGGGCCCTCGCGTGGCCGATCATGTCGAGCACCGCGAAATCGACGGCGATGTGGCGTGATTCGTCGTTGTTGATTTTCTCGAAGACTTGATGGCACACCGGGTCTGCAACGGTGTCGAGCAAGAACTTCAGCAACGCGCCGTCGAGGGCGACCTCCAGCATCGGTATCACGGTGCCCAGCACGGACAACGGCATGTCGTCGGAGTAGGCGTCGAGCCACTGGATGGCGAGCCGGATGTTGACGTTCGGCTTGGGAACTTCGCCGTCGTCGAGCATGCCCCAGCGCTTCATCAGCGCCATCTCGGCGTTGGCGTGCCGTTGCTCCTCGGCGTGGAAGTACCGGTAGATCTCGGCCAGTGTCGGGTTGGGCGCCTTCTTGGCCAGGGCCGCGAATCCGCGGGCGCCCACGTTCTCGATCCAGCACAGGTCGGCCATGAAAGCCTTGAGCTTGGGCCGGAATTCCTCCCGGATGGTGTCGGCGCCGGGCGCGTCCCAATCGATGTCGGCGAGCGCCCATTGGCGGTCCTTGATCTTGGCGAGCATGGCTTCCATGTCGATGGCCACTGGGAGCTCCTTTGCATTGGTCAGGGCAGGTTGATTCGCGAGGCCAGACCGGCCGCACGTGTATAGGCGTGTGGTGCCAGGCGTTTGATGCTCCAGCCGATTTTGGCGTCGAGCTGTGGCATGCAGTAGAGGTCGCCGCGGTCGTGCGCGTCCAGGCAGATCCGCGCGACTTTGTCCGCCGAGAATCCGGTCCAGCGCATCAGCTTGTTGGCCAGTTCGCTGGATTCCTCGCTGATGCGGCCGGATTCGACGATGTTGGTCTTGACGAAGGTCGGACACAGCACGGTTACTCGCACGCCGGTGCCTGCCAATTCGGCGGCCAGGGTCTCGGACAGTGACAGCACGCCGGCCTTGCTGACGTTGTA
Organism: Mycobacterium sp. E735; assembly: GCF_001666955.1. Classification (NCBI taxonomy): domain Bacteria; kingdom Bacillati; phylum Actinomycetota; class Actinomycetes; order Mycobacteriales; family Mycobacteriaceae; genus Mycobacterium; species Mycobacterium sp. E735. The sequence continues at coordinate 13,408 of NZ_LZIX01000275.1, forward strand.
GGGGGCCATTCCCGGCGCCGCGCCGAACGCCGCCGCCGACGCGACGTTGATGATGCCGCGGGGGGCGGGCGACGGCTCCCGGAGGATCGGTGCGAAGACGTGGCAGCCGTGAATGGGGCCCCACAGGTTGATTCCGATGGTCCATGCCCAATCGTCCAGGGGCGTATCACCGATGGCCGCGCCGCCGGCGCCGACGCCGGCGTTGTTGATCACCAGCGTCGGGCATCCGGAAAACCAGGCCTGTGATTGCCCGGCCAGCGCCCGCACGTCCTCGAAGTGCGAGACGTCGCAGCGGATCGCCGTCGCACTGGCGCCCAGTTGGGTGATCGCGTCGGCCGTCCGTTGGGCGGCCGCTTCGTCGATGTCGCTGCAGACGACCCTGCCGCCACGGCGGCCGAGTTCGATGGCGAAGGCCGCCCCGATGCCGCTTCCGGCGCCGGTCACCACCGCGGACGCACCGCGGCTGGTCTTCGGCCTGCCCAGCAGTCTGTCCAGCATCGCTCAGCGCACCTCCTGCGTTGTGACGCGTGCATCCTGCAACGCGTGGGTGACGAAGCGCGCGACGTAGCCCATGGCCGCGGCGGCTTCGGGCATCATCCGGGGCAGCGCCTGAAAGACGTGCACCTGGTGTGGCCAGATCTGCAGTTCGCAACGGCCGCCGGCGGTTTCGATGTCGGCGGCGAGCTGACGGGCGTCGTCTTGCAGCATCTCCGCGCCCCCGGCCTGGATCAATGTCGGGGGAAGCGGAGGGCCGCCGGCGACGTTGAGCGTCAACCGCTGGTGCGCGGGATCGACGCCGGCGTGATACATGCCGACCAGGCGGGCCGCGTCGGCCGCCCGGATCGCGGGATCGCGGCGCAGTCGTTCTCGGGCGAGACACAACTCGAAGCTGAGGTCGTACAGCGGGGAGAACAACGTCAGTGCGGCGGGGTGATCGGCCACCACCTCGGGTTGCAGCAACATGTCGACGGCCAGATGGCCGCCCGCCGAATCCGCGGCGACGACAAGCCCTTTCGGCGACAAACCGCACGAGTTCACCAGCCAGTCCCAGCCCGAGCGCACGTCGTCGGCCGCGGTGGGGAAGCGGTGGCGGGGCGCGAGTCGATAATCGATGCCGAACACCGGCAGACCGGTCAGTGACGACAGCCAGGATGTCAACCGGCGGTGCGTCTTGGCCGAGCACACGGCGAAGCCGCTGCCGTGCACGTAGTAGACGGCGCCCGCGGAGGTGGACGACCGCGCGGTATCACTTGTCGGCGTGCGGGGCCCGTAAACCCATTCGCCCTTGACCCGGCGACCGTCCGGCAGCCTCGTGTCGACGTGTTCGACTCGGGTGCCCGCCAGTGAGGGCCCGAAGGTGCCCATGATCCGGGCGACGATTTGGCGCGACAGCCACAGGCCCCACGCCCGCTCGGGCGGTAGCAGGCCGGTTACGGGCCGCAGGGTGTAAGCACTTACCGCTGCCGCGCCGCGGGACCGCAATGACCCGCGGGCCGGAACACCGTCCGCCATGCCGGGAAGTCAATACCAAATGGTGACATTAGTCAATGGCAGCTTTTAGGGGTCGGGTGCTTGCTTCGCAACGCGCGGCATGCGCGGGCCCATCGGCTCCCCGTCGCCGTCCAACTACTCGAAAGCGATGACGCCCCGGATGTTCTTGCCGGCGCGAAGGTCTTTCATGGCCGCGTTGATGTCGTCGAGCTTGTACTTCTGCGTGACCAACTCGTCGAGCTTGATCAGGCCCGCCTCGTACATCGATAGCAGCTTGGGCATCGCTTCGCGCGGGTTCATCTCGCCGTAGAGCGCCCCTTTGAAGGTCTTGCACGAGTTGACCATGTCGCCGAGCATCATCGGGACCATCATGTCGGTGATCTTGGCCATCCCGGTCAGCACACAGGTTCCGCCCTTGCGCAACAACATCATCGCCGTAAAGATCAGGTCGGCCGGCACCACCCCGGGGGTGAGAACGACGCGGTCGGCCATGACTCCCCAGGTGATCTCCTTGACAAGTTCGACCGCCGCACCGGCATCGACGGCGGTGTGGGTTGCGCCGAACGTCGGCGCGATCTGACGTTTGAATTCGTTGGGGTCGACGGCGACGATGTGCTTGGCGCCCGCGACCTTCGCGCCCTGCACCGCGTTCATGCCGATCCCGCCGACACCAATCACCACGACGGTGTCACCCGCTCCCGTGCCTGCCGCGACGGATCCCGAGCCGAATCCCGTTGTCACACCACAGGACACCAGGGATGCGGCCTCCAAGGGGATCCAGTCATTCACCTTCACCAGCGAACGCTCGGACGCCACCACGTACTCGGAGAACGTGCCGACCTGCATCATCGCCATCAGATCCTCGTCGCCGAGGTGGCGTCGCCGGGTGCCGTCGGTGGTCATTGCCTTGCTGTAAATGTCGGAGCCAATGTCGCACAGGTACGTGTGCCCGGTGGCGCACCATCGGCAGCTACCGCAAGCAGGCAGGAACGAGATCGCCACATGGTCGCCAGGTTTGAGTGTCTTCACCTCGGGACCGACCTCTTCAACGACACCCGAGCCCTCGTGGCCGCCGAGCATCGGGAACCATTCGGGTACCGGAATGCCGGACGCCCGCATCATTTCTTCCATCTCGGCCGTCGGCACACTGTCGCCGGTGTAGAAGTGCTCGTCAGAATGGCAGATGCCGGCGTAGGCCATCTTGACCAGAACCTCGCCGGCGTGCGGAGGATCGAGCTCGACGTCGGTGACTTCCCAATCGATACCGACGCCGCGTAACACCGCTGCTTTGGACTTCATTGTCGCTTCTTTCAGTTGGGAGTCAGGCGGCAGGCCAGCCGACGGTCTTTGTCTCGGTGAAGATTTCGAGCCCCTCGATGCCGCATTGTCGTCCGACACCGGACTGCTTGTAGCCGCCGAACGGCGCGTCCGCGCCGTACCAGAGTCCGCCGTTGATGCCCAGGGTGCCGGTTCTGATCCGGCGTGCGACGGATTTCGCGCGATCTAGATCAGCGGCGAACACCACGCCCGACAGGCCATAGATCGAATCGTTGGCGATGCGCACGGCGTCGTCGTCGCCGTCGAACCCGATGACCGACAGCACCGGCCCGAAGATCTCCTCCTGGGCGATCGTCATCTTGTTGTCGACGTCGGCGAATACCGTTGGCTCGACGTAATAGCCCTTGGGGAGATGCTTGGGCACCCCGCCGCCGGTGACCAGTCGGGCGCCTTCCTGCTTACCCTTCTCGATGTAGCCGAGCACGCGGTCATGCTGCCTTTTGGAGACAAGTGGACCCTGCAGCACCGACGGGTCCGTGGGGTCACCGTATTTGTTGTTCTCCATCGCTGTCTTGACGATTTCGACCGCTTCGTCGTAGCGCGAGTTGGGGACCAGCAGTCGGGTGGGCATCGCGCAGCCCTGCCCGGCGTGCATGCAGATGAAGGCGCTGCCGCCGACCGCGCCGCCGATGTCTCCCTCCTCGTCGAGGACGAGGTAGACGGACTTGCCCCCGAGTTCGAGGAAGGTGGACTTGATGGTCTCGGCGGCCGCCGCCATGATGCGCCTGCCGGTAGCGGTCGAGCCGGTGAACGCCACCATGTCTACCAGTGGCGAGGTCGAAATCACCTCTCCGACGGAATGATCGGACGACGGGACGATGTTGATGACCCCGGGCGGGATGTCGGTGTGTTCGGCGATGATGCGGCCGATTCTGGTGGCGTTCCACGGTGTGTCCGGGGCGGGCTTGAGCACGCAGGTGTTACCCATCGCCAGGATGGGGCCGATCTTGTTCAGGATGATCTCGAAAGGAAAATTCCAGGGCGTGATCACACCGACGACTCCGATCGGCTCCTTCCAGACTTCGCGGGCCGTCAGGCTGCCCAGGCCGAAGGCGTCCTTGTCGGGAAGCGGCCGTTCCCAAGCGAATTCACCGATCATGTCCGCAGGCCAGGTGAGCGCTTCGCGGAGGGGGACGTCGAGCTGCGGTCCGTAGGTGGACAGCACGGGGCAGCCGACCTCCGCGACGAGCTCGCCGCGTAAGTCCTCACGTTCGGCTTCCAGCGCCGCCTGCAGCTGCCGCAGGCCGGCGGCCCGCGCCTCGCCATCGCGTGACCACGCCGCGTTGTCGAACGCGTGCCGTGCCGCAGCGATGGCGCGTTCCATGTCGGCGTGGGTGCCGTCGCAGGTGGTGCCGAGCACCTCCTCGGTCGCCGGATTGACGTTGTCGAATCGCCGCCCGGATACGGACTCGACGAGCTTGCCGTCGATGAGCATGCGCGGTTCGTGGTTCACCAATTCCGAAGCTCCTTCACTGCATCAGAGGCGCGTGGGGCCAGAGTCAGATGTGGGATGAAACTGCTTTTGCCGCAACGGATAACGGAATCGACAACGTCAACCAGGTGCTCGACGTCGACGAGGCCGCCGAGCATGTATTTGTTATCCATCCAGTATCTGATAGCCGCTTCCAGGGCGTCGGGGTCCCACGCCTTGTTGAACTCAGTCTGCGCGTCGCCGGTGCCGCCCAGGCTGTCGCCGACGGCCAGACGGGTGAAGCCGATCTCCGGATGCTCGATGCGCCAGGCCTCGACAAGCTTGTCCAGCGCCGCCTTGGACACCGCGTATGCGCCGAGCAGCGGCCACGGCGTCGTGTACGACGCGCTGAGCGACGAGAGGTAAACGGCACCGCCCGCCGCCGCGGCCAAATGGGGCGCGGCCGCGGCGGTGACGAGTGAGGCGCCGGTGACGTTGGTGGCGAACAGTTGCGCCCACTGTTCCGCGGTCACCTCGCGCAGCGGCGCGAGCACACCCATGCCGGTCGTGTAGACCAGGGCGTCGAGCCCGCCGAGCGCTCCGACCACCTCGGACATCGCCGTCTGGCAATCGTCGGCTACGGTGACGTCGCAGGCGACGGCCACCGCGCCGTTGCCGGCTTCCCCGGCGGCATCGACCAGCCTGTCGTATCGCCGCGCCAGCAGCGCGACATGTGCGCCTCGCTGGGCAAGCCCTATGCCGATGCATCGTCCGAGTCCGGCGGAGGCACCGACGACAGCGACCCGCAGCGGGCTTTGTCCGTTGTCAGACATCGAGCTTGGCGCTCATAGTGCCGAGGGTCGCGCCCGCGGTGCGTTCGAACCGGCCGTGGTCGAAGCTACGGATCTCGACATCGTGGTCACCGGCTTCGGCGCGCAGGGCGCCGACCGTGCATCGTTCTCGGGTGCGATGCCGGAACGGGTCGAATGAGTACCAACGGCATGCGTTCTCATACGTGATCTTGTTGACCTCGTAGTCGGGGAGGTCAACCATGACCAAGGCAAGCTCCTCGGCTGCCGCGGGCCACGACGAGTCGGAGTGCGGGTAGTCGCACTCCCAGGCGATGTTGTCGATGCCGATGTCATGGCGCAGTTTGACGCCAATCGGGTCCGCGATGAAGCAGGTCAGGAAGCGCTCCCGGAACACCTCGCTGGGCAGTTTGTTTCCGAAGTCCTGGCCGGTCCACAGGTGATGCATTTCGTAGGTTCGGTCGAGGCGGTCGATGAAATAGGGAATCCAGCCGGTGCCACCCTCGGAAAGTGCGAAGCGGACGTCGGGAAACTCCTTGATGACGCGGGACCACAGCAGGTCGGCGGCCGCCGAGCAGATGTTCATCGGTTGCAGGGTGATCATTACGTCGACGGGCGCGTTGTCGGCGGTCATCGTGATCTTGCCGGAGGACCCCAGGTGGACCGAGAGCACCGTGTTGGTGTCCGACAGCGCCCGCCACATCGGATCCCAATACTCGTCGTGGAAGCTCGGGAAGCCGAGCGTCGCGGGGTTTTCGGTGAAGGTGACTGAGTGGCAGCCTTTGGTGGCGTTGCGGCGGATCTCATTGGCGCACAATTCGGGATCCCACAGCACGGGCAGCCCCATGGGCAGGAAGCGCCCGGGATACGAGCCGCACCATTCGTCGATGTGCCAGTCGTTGTATGCCTGGGTGACGGCGAGGGCGAGGTCCTTGTCGGTGTGGGTGGCGAACAGCCGGCCCGCGAAGCCGGGGAAGGACGGGAAGCACATCGATCCCAGCACGCCGCCCGCATCCATGTCTTTGATGCGCTCATGAATGTCGTAGCACCCGGGCCGCATTTCGTCGAAAGCGGTCGGCTCGACGCCATACTCATCGCGTGGGCGTCCCGCCACAGCGTTGAGCCCGATGTTGGGAATGATGGCGTCGTTGAAAGTCCACACCTCCGAGCCGTCGGGCCGGCGGATGACCCGGGGCGCCGCGTCCGCGTACTTGCTTGCAAGCCTGCCCTCGAACAGGTTCGGCGGCTCCACGAGGTGATCGTCGACGCTGACCAAGATCATGTCTTCGGGCTGCATGAGTCTCCTTGCACAGAGGTTGAGAACGAGACTATCAGATTGGCAGAGTAACTATTTCGATTTCTGGAAATATTCATTTCCACTGGTGACGGACGTGGCCTCCACACTTCGGCAACGCTCAGCGCCGCGGCGTCGCGTGCGGCTCGACGGCAAACGAGAGCAGTAGCCGGTCCAGGATCCTGGCGGCCCGGCGACGCGCGCTCTTGGGGTTTGCGGAGTGCGCGACGAGCAGCGAGGCCTCCTCGAGCGCGGCGATGAGCATGTGCGTCAGTTCCCCGACGGGTTGATCGTCGATGGTGCCCTCGGCGATCGCCTCGCGGACCACCTCGTTGATCAGGGCGATGCTGTTGCCATTCTGGATTTCGCGCAGGGTCTGCCAGCCCAGCACCACCGGTCCGTCGACAAGTATCACCCGCTGCACCGCGGGTTCCATTGCGGCTTCAAGGAATCCGTGCAATCCACGCGTGAGCCGTTCCCAGGCGTCCGCGCCCGGCGGGGGAGCGGCAATGGACCGGAGGGTGAGATCGTTTTCGACGTCTTCGAATACCGCTCGAAAGAGCTCGGCTTTGTCCTTGAAGTGGTGGTAGAAGGCGCCGCGCGTCCCGACGCCCGACCTCGTCACGAGGTCGCTGATGCTCGTGTTGAAGAACCCGTGTTCAACGAACAGCTCGCGACCCGCGTCGATCAGGTCGCGACGGGTCTGCTCGCCCCGGGCGCGTCGATCCTCGTCCGCCCCGCCACGCTTCGCCATGCCGACGATCGTAGCAACCTTCAGTTTGAATGTTGAGCGTCGGGACGTGCCGCCTCAGCGCACGATCCCGCGAACCGTCATGAGTCCAAGATCGGCGTGCGACTTGAAACCCGGCGGCGCATCGCAGATGGCGGGGATGGAGTTCACGGGCTCCATCGCGGTCCATGCGTAGCCTATGTAACCGGGCTTCGCGTGCTCGCGCGCCTGCGGGCTGCCGCGCAGGATGAGCTCGGTGCCGGGGTCACCGTCGATCACCACGCGGTAGTGGTAATACGGTTCCCAATCGGGCCTCGGGTCGATGGCGTCGTGCTCGATGAACGAGTAGAGCTCGTGCAAGGTGATGAACGGCCTGCCGTCCACCCACGCCGTCCAGAGGTGATGTTGGGATGCGACGGTGCCCGTCTTGATCACACCTCGCAGGCCGGGCATGTCCATGTCCGCGGTGCCCTCGTACGGGATGTCGCGGGTGGCCAGGCCCAGTTCGACGTCTGTCGTGAACTTGTCGACACTCTTGCCCAAGCCTTCGACCACCATCGTCAGCGATTGCGCGAACAACGACCATGCATCTTGAAAGAGATTGCCCTTGGCGAACTCGTCCGGTGTCTTTCCGAATCCCATCTCGTCCAAGTACTTCAGCGTGTCCTTGTTGAAGTTCACCGCCTCGTAGATGTGGATGTGGTCGGTCTTGCCGACGATCCGGGCCAGCGTCAGGACGAGCAGGTCCGCCGCGTAGCCGGGGTGGATGCCGCCTCCGTGGAACGACGTTCCACCGTCTTGGCACGCCGCCTCGATTTTGTCGATGTCGGCGCTGTTGGTTTCCGTCCGATGCCACCAGGCCCCACCCGAGGCGACGACGCTCTTTCCGCCGCGCAGCAGTCGGCAGATCTCGTCGACGTCCGACCAGAGGGGCGCGTAGAACACGCAGTCTGCGTCAAGGCCCTCCAGGGTGGCCTTGTCCGTGGTTGCGAGCACGCCGATCGGCCCCACCCCGACCAGCTCGCCCGCATCCTTGCCAACTTTCTCCGGGCGGTTGCAGAGCACTCCGACCACCTCATAGAGGGGATTGTGGGCGAAGTGGCGCAGCGCCAAGGTCCCGACATTGCCCATGCCCCACTGGATCACGCGATATTTCTTCTCGGCCGCCGACACGCTCGATTCCAGTGGTGATGTGAGCGTCATGGTGTCCCCTTCGCGTGAGGCCAGACGGGAGCGAGCACTCCGGAAGCCGAATATGCAGTTTCGCGAATCATTGTTTCCGTACGGTGGCGATTACACAACCTTCATCCGGTATGTTGCCGCTATGGCAGACGACGGCGTTCGCGCGTACGGTTCGGTCGCTCCCCTGAAAGTCGGCTTGCTCAACGATTATCCGACTTCCGGCGACACGGACAACGACAGCATCGACGCCCTGCGGCTGGTGATGGATGAAGCGTTGTCCTCCGGGCTGATCGACCGGCCGATCGAACTCGTCACCCGAAACGTGGTGGGCTTGCCGAACGGCACCTACCTCGCGGTCGAACGTGCCTTCGACGAGCTGGTCGCGGAGGGATGTCTGGCCATCTACGGGCCGTGGGTATCGGACAACGTGGTGCCGCTGCGCTCCCATGTCGAGGCCACGGCTCGCGTTCCGATCGTCACCCTGTCGGGGTCCGAGGGTGCGCTCGGAGAGTGGTGCTTTGCGCTGAACAACGGCTCGATGGCCGAGGAGCCGGTGATGCTGGCGGCGGTGATGATCGGGGACGGGCGGTCGAGGATCGCGATCGCCTATGAGTCGTCACTGATCGGAAAGGAGTACCTCGCCTTCGCCGAACGAGCCTACGACGCCGCCGGCTTGAAGGTCGTTGCGACCGTGGCAATTCCGCAGGTGGAGGCCGACAAGGCCAAAGCGGTCGCCGCGCTGAGTGCGTCGGAGCCCGACGCGTTGGTGCACGTCGGGTTCGGGCATGGCCTGTGGGGGTTCACGGACGCGCTGCTGGCCGCCGGCTGGGACCCCCCGCGGTACACGACGACGGCCTTCGAAATGGCGCACATCAACGCGGAATGGAGGCGGCAGTTGTCCGGCTGGATCGGCCTGGACAGCTACGACGAGCGCAACACCGTCGGTCAGGCCTTCCTGGACCGCTTTGAAGCCAGATACGGTCGTCGGCCTGGTCATTCGATGCCGGGCCTGTCGCACGACGCGGCGACCGTGATCGTGCGCGGCCTCGCGGCGGCACGCCCGCTCACCGGGGAGGGAGTGAAGAACGGGCTCGAGCAGGTCAAGCTGATCCCGTCGGCCAGCGGCGCTCCCGGGACGTTCCTGCGGTTCGGTCGGTTCATCCGGCAGGGCTGGATGGGATCCGACTATCTCATTGCCCGCAGGGTGCTGCCGGACGGCAGTGCGCATGTCTTCCACGCGGCGCCGAGCGACCACATTGCCCGCGCGGTCGCGCGCGCCTCACGCTAGTTGGATCGCGCCGAATACCGCCGCGGTCACGATGCCGGGCGGTTGGGCGAGCACATACGGAATCGCGCGAATCGCGCCCATCGCGATCATCAGGTGGCCCGGCATGGCGTGCTGACCGGGTTGCGCCGTGCCGTCGAATCCCACGTCGAGCTGGAGTTCGAAGCTCGGCTCGCCTTTGATGACCGCGCGGATGAGGGGCGCCTTCTCGCCGGGCGCCAGCGGCGCCATGCCCCACTGGGGGAGGTCGCGGGTGAGGACCCACTCCTCGTGAATGGCCAGCAGCGGACGGCCCGACCAGTGCCCGACCCAGGAAAACCTCTGCCCGACAACCGTTCCCGCCTCGATAGTGCCGGCGGGTACCTCGATGTCGTGCGGCAGGGTGGTGGCGTCGACCGCCACGTCGATGCGCGACAGGGTGATCCCGAGGACGTCGGCCGTGGCGTTGAGCGCCTGGCGGTACGCCATATCGAGCTTCTTGATGATCGGGGAATCGATGCTGACGTCTTCCGGCGGTCTCCCCATGCCCATCAGGTCGACCAGCATCGGCCGGCTGTCCACGGCCGAAACGTCAGTTGCCTCATAGAGGTCGATCCGGTCGATCGTCTTGCTCAGCCCCGTCACCGTGGCGACCAGTCGCTCGAACATGAACCCGGGGTTCTCGCCGGCAGCATGGAAACGCGACTCACCTTGTCGGCACGCCTCGACGAACGCGGACTCCGTTTCCGCCCCATAGGTCGGCAAATGGTTATACGACGTCGTAGTGATGACGGTGCTACCCGAGGCGAGTAGGCGGCAGATGTCCTCGGCGTTCGTTTCGATCGCGTGTGCTTTGCTGGCCGTGTGCACGACGACGTCGGCGCCCAGTGCGACGATCGCGTCCTTGTCCGCCGTCGCGATCACGCCGGTCGTCGGCGGGAGACCACACAGCGCGCCCGCATCGAGTCCTGTCTTCGCCGGGTCGTAGACCAGGACCCCCACCAGTTGATAACGGGGATTCTCGATGAGCTCTCGGAGCGCGGCCCGGCCCACGGCGCCGGTCGCCCACTGCACGACTCGAGTAACCAATCGGACGCTCCAGGTTGCGGTTTCGCGATGTAAGCCTTCTGGTACATTCAACCTACATCATGTAGGTTTGCAACCGACAATATGTAGGTTGACGGGCTTATGAGGTGGCACGTGGTGGAGTCGAGGGTTGACGACGACATCGAGCAGCGCATCCGCGAGGCGCAGGAGAAGTTCAACGCCGGCATGGGCGCCGACGGCGACGCGACCCCGTACCCGCTGCTGCGCGAACTGCGGCAGAAGGCGCCCGTTCACCCGGGCTGGCCGGAGATGGGGGTTCCGTGTGACGGACCCGGCGGCAAGAAGACCTTCACCGCGTACTCGTTCGACGCCGTCAAGGCCGTGTTCACCGACAACGTCACGTTCAGCACCCGCGTCTACGAGGATATGGTGCGGCCACTGCAGGGTCCGACGATTCTGGAGATGCAGGAACCCGAGCACGCGACGTACCGCAGGTTGCACGAATTCGCCTTCGCGAAGTCCTCGATGAAGCGCTGGGACACCGAACTCGTCGGGCCCCTCGTGGATCGCACGATCGCGAGGATTCGTGATGACAAGCGTGCCGATCTGGTGGCCGCGGTGTTCATGCCGATCCCGGTCCGGATCATCGCGGCCCTTCTCGGGTTGCCAGAGTCCGACATCGGGGAGTTTCACCGGCTGGCCATCGACCTGCTGGGCTTTCGCGCCGACATGGAGACCGCCATGAAGGCGTCGGCGGAGATGAAGGAGTACTTCATCGGCGTGCTGGCCGACCGGCGCAAGTCGCCGAAGGACGACATGGTGACGATCCTGTCGCGGGCCGAGATCGACGGCGTCAAAATGTCGGACGAGCAAATCTACGGATTCATGCGCAATCTCCTGCCCGCCGGAGCGGAGACCACGTCGCGATCGACAGCGAGCCTCGCGCTGGCCCTGTTGACCCACACCGACCAACTCGACGCGGTTCGCGCCGACCGCACCCTGTTGCCCCAGGCGATCGAGGAGGGCATCCGGTGGGAGACGCCGCTGCTGAATTTCATCCGGGAGGTCACCACTGACACCGAGTTCTTCGGGCTCGACATCCCGAGGGGATCGACGATGATGGTGAACCTGGGCAGCGCCAATCACGACGAGACGCGCTGGCCGGACCCCGAAACCTTCAATATCTTCCGGGAACGCAAGCCGCACATCGGGTTTGGCCACGGTGCGCACTTGTGCCTGGGGATGCATCTGGCCCGGTTGGAGAGCACCAAGTTCTTCAACGCGCTCTTCGACGAATTGCCGGGGTTGCGGCTCGACCCCGACGCCCCGCCGCCCTATGTGAGCGGCACGATGTTCCGTTCACCGCCCCGTCTCGACGTGGTCTGGGATTGATCGGACCAGGCTGACATGACTCGCGTGATCCAATGGGCGACCGGGGTGACCGGAATGATGGCGCTGCGCCACGTGCTGGGCCGCCCAGACCTGGAACTCGTCGCGGTGCGCGTCTACGACCCGGCGAAAGCCGGCGTCGATGCGGGCGCCCTGTGCGGGGCCTCCGAAACGGGGGTGCTCACTTGCGCGGATCGGGATGCCGTGATCGGCACCGACGCCGACGTGGTTCTCTACATGGGCAAGGTGGAAACCGACACGCCCGGCTGCTTCGCCGACGTCTGCGATCTTTTGGCGTCGGGCAAGAGCGTGGTGGCCACCGGTAGCCGGTTCGTGCATCCCCGATCGCTGCACGAATCGCTGGCCGACGCAATCGAGAAGGCCTGTCGTGCGGGCGATTCGTCATTCCTTGGGCTCGGCCTCTACCCGGGCTTCGTCGGCGAGTCGCTGGTGCCCATTCTGTCCCGCCTCACCGAGCGCACCGACCGGATCAACGTACGAGAGGTGCTGAACTACTCGACCTACGCCAGCCACGACCTGATCTTCAACGCGATGGGCTTCGGGCATGCGCCGGACGACACCACCCCGCTGCTGACGAACACCGACTACGCGGCAAGCGCGTGGATCGGCAGCGCGACAATCCTGGCGCAGGCCCTCGGGCTCGAGATTCGGTCCGTCGAGGGTTTCCGCGAAGTCGCCACAACGCCGCGACCCCTGACGGTGGCGGCTGGAGAGATCCCCGCGGGCACGGTCGGGGCGATGCGCTTCGGCGTCGTGGTCGACTGCGGTGAGACCACCCTCGCCGTGGAGCATCTCACCAGGATGGCCGACGACCTGGCGCCCGAATGGCCGACGGAGATTGGCTATCAGGTGGCCTTCGAGGGCAAGCCCAACATGAGTCTTCATCTCGTGATCGGCTCGCATGAGGAGGATCACGCCGAGCAAGGCTGCCTGGCCACCGCCATGCACGCCGTCAACGCCATCCCGGCCGTGGTCGCGGCCGAGCCTGGGCTCTACGACCTTTCGACGATCACCCCGTTCGTCGCCCACTGGACCGAGCGTGGTGCCGCGTCCGCCGCGTCGCCGCCTGCGGGAGGCTGAAATTGGTCTCGTTCACCGATCGGGTCGTCCTGGTGACCGGCGGTGCCCGCGGCCTCGGCGAGGCGTATTGCCATGAAATGGCCCGTCGCGGAGCCGCCTTGGTGGTCCACGACAACGGCGCCGAAACCGACGGAAGTGGAGGCGACCCGAAACCGGCTAATGACGTCGCCGCCGCGATCTGCGCCGCGGGGGGACGGGCGGTGGCGTGCGCCTCGGACGCCAGCGCCGAAGAAGGGGGGCAGGACGCCGTCGACCTGGCCGTCAGCGAATTCGGACGATTGGACGCGATCGTCGCCAACGCCGGCATCATCCACGACGACGCGTTGCCGGAATGGCCGACCGAACGCTTCGAGGCGCTGCTGCGGCACCACGTGTTGGCCGCCTTTCACGTCATCCGACCGGGTTTCGCGGTGATGCGGGACGCCGGATACGGGCGACTGGTGTTCGTTTCCTCCGCAGCGGGGGTTTTCGGGCAGCCGGGCTTGACCGGATACGCCACGGCCAAGACGGGGATGCTCGGGTTGATGAACGTCGCGGCGCTCGAGGGTGCGGCGCACGGCATACACGCCAACGCCATCATGCCGATGGGCGACACGCGAATGGCCATGGCAATGATGGGGGAGGCCGGCCGCACGGCCGATGCTCGGGCCTTCCTGCAGACGCTGCGGCTCGATCAAGTGGCACCGGTCGTTGCCTACCTCGCGAGCGAGAGCTGCATCCTGACACAAAAGGTCCTGAGCGCTTTCCGTGGACGGGTGGCCGCTTTGCAGATCGGTGTGACCCGTGGCTGGTTCGCCGCCGACGGTGCCTTCGACGCCGAGGGCGTGGCGGCCAATCTCGACCGTATCCTCGACCCATCAGATATCTTCGTGCCCGGCAGTATCTTCGACGAAATGGAATATGTTTTCGCGACGGTTCCTTCTGAGTCGCAGCCGAATTCCTGACCGAACCGATGCCTTGGCGCAATGATCTTTGGTGTGCGGCTGCGCCGGGCCGGCCCGATGTCAATCCTTGATGACTGTGGGTCCATCACCGAAACCGGTGTAACTGCGTATCAGCGGCAGGTCCGCCATGGTGGCGAAACCCGCGGGGGCGGCACATATCGCCGGTATGGCGTTGACGACCTGTAGCGCAACCGCGACAAGACCCGCCCGGACGTGTTCGGCGACCGACGCCGGCCGCGAGTAGCTGGCCAGGCAGAAGAAGTGCACGCGCATGGACGGGTCGCCTTCGAGCGTGAGGGTCCAGCCGTCATCCGGTGTGGGCCAGTGCTCCGGATACTCGCCGCCGACGGTCCACAGCGTCTCGAATTCGATGATCGGCTCGCCGCGACGATTCCCGACGAAGTTCCACCGCTGACCGGCTGTCGTGCCGGCGCGAACCCGGTGGTCGAAGATCTCGAAGTCCTTGGTGGCGGGCACTGCGTCAACGGTGACCGTGACATCGTCGATGGCAGCGTTCAACGTGTCGGCGATGAACCAGGTCTGCTGGGTGAACAGGGCGGTGTTGAATGTCAGGAACTCGTTGGCCGTCGGGGTGATGTCCTCGGTCGGTCGTCCGAACCACATTCCGTCGAAGGTTATTTCGGTGCTCTCCCAGAGCGACCAGTCTGCGCGCTCCTGCAGACTGAACCTGTCAATCGAGCGACTCATACCCGACAGCGCGAGCGGCAAAACGCCAGATAGGTTGCCCGGGTTGAGACCGCTCGCGTGGATCGTGCTGTTGCCCTTGCGGCAGGCCGCCAGCAGCCGTCGACGGTCCGCATCGCCGATGCGCTGGGGGTGGAAAAGGAACGCGACGGTCGCAACGTTCTTGCCGCTCTCCAGCAGCGCGCACACGTCGTCGAGACTGGTGAACGACGGCGCGTAGAGCACGAGGTCGGCCTCGATCGCGAGAATGTCCGCGACATCGGTGGTTGCGTTGACGCCGACGGGGTTCCGGCCCACCAGCGTCCCGACGTCGACGCCGTTCTTTGAATCGGAGTAGACCCGCGCTCCCACCAGCTCGAGGTCGGCCCGGTAGTCGAGGATGGTCTTGATCATCTCGGTGCCTACGGCACCGGTTGCCCACTGAATGACTCGCAGACGCCGGGAATTCACGGTCAAGTCTCCACTCCCTTCAGAGCCGGATGGGTGGGCGAGGAGGGTCAGATGAAGTCCGATCCGCCGTCGACGTTGACGGTCGCACCCGTCACATAGCCGTTGCGTCGCGACGCCAGATACGTGGTGATGGAGGCGATCTCCTCGGGCAGCCCGGCGCGACCGATATCGCACGGATGGCCGAAGGTCTTCTCGACCCACCTCATCACGTCCCTGGGATCCGACGAGTCGAGCCCGTCTGCCGCGAGCGCATCCCGCAGAACCTCGGTAAAGCTTGCCGTCACAATGGTTCCCGGACAGACGCAGTTCACAAGAATGCCCTCGGCTCCAAGGCTTTTCGACAAGTTCTTGGTGAAGCTGGACAGCGCCGATTTCGCTGCCGTGTAGGCGACCAGCCGCGGGCTTTGTCGCTGGATGGAGTGCGCGGAGAGGGTGACGATGCGGGCCCACTCGGCTGATCGCAGCATCGGCAGCGCGGCCCGCACGGATCGCACCGCGGACAGGGTGCCGAGATCGAATGCGGCGTGCCAGTCGTCGTCGTTCAGATCGTCGAACGCGCCCGCGTTCGGACCCACGGTGTGCACCAGGACGTTCAGGGTGTCCCACGAATGACCAATGCAGGCAAAGCCCGAAGTGATGGAATCGCCATCGGACATGTCGACGCTGACGGTGAGTACTTCGGGTGCCCCCGCGGCGCGGATTCGCCTGGCGGCCGAATCCAGCGCCGCCCGACCGCGCGCCATGATCGCCACGGAGGCGCCTTCCGCCGCGAGACTCTCGGCGATCGCCAGCCCCATTCCCTTACTGCCGCCGGTCACGACCGCCGTCGCGCCCTCAAAACCAAGATCCATTCAGTCATCCGCCCTTCGCGGTTCGTAGTATCACCGAGTCTTGGTGATCCGCGGGGCAAGATGCACGATCTCGCTGACGACGGTGGGGTTCGCGCGTGAGATGGCGATCAGGGACAGCATGGCGTTGGCCACGTCGTCCACCGTGGACATTTCCTCAGGAATCTGGCCCGCCCGCGCCCAGGCCCGGTATAGATCGGCCAGCAGATCCCGGTCGGCGCCGCGCAGGATCTCGGTGTCACAGGTCGGGCCAACGCTAACCCGGATTACGGCCAGTTCGGGATGCTCGGCGCGCCAGGATCGCAAGATCTCGTCTAGCGCGGCCTTGCTCGCGTGGTAGGCGGCCACGCCGGCGCGGGGGCGACCGACGTCATGGCTGGATGCGACGATGACCGTGGCGTCGTCGGTCAAGTGGGGAAGGGCCGCCCGAAGCACGTGGGAGGCGCCGACGGCATTGACGGCGTATGAATGCAGCCAGGTTTCCACATCGGTGTCTTCGATCAGCACGAAGGGCACCACGGCGCTGGTGAACACCACCGCGTCGAGCTTGCCCAGGTTCGCGGCGACCTCGGCGACGACGGTCTCCACCGCGCGCGGGTCCGAAACGTCCAACTCGTGGGCCGATCCGTGCAGCCGATCGGCCAGGTCCGACAGCAGCTCCACCCGCCGTGCGGCGAGCGCGACGCGAGCCCCCCTGGAGTGGGCGGCAATTGCCAACGCCTGTCCAATGCCGGAGGACGCCCCGATGATCAGCATCCGCGTCCCCGCGATGTTGGAGTGCCGGTCGCTCATAGCCCGCTTTCCTCTGGCCGAATCCGTAACTGAAGGTTAGCCGCTATTCTCGCATGCGAGAATCGATATTCTCGTCGCGGCCGGATCATTTGCGCTTCGGCGACGCAAAACAGGAGGCGGAATGATCGACTTCAACGACAAGGTGGTGCTTGTCACCGGCGGTGGCGCGGGCATCGGGCGCGCCACGGCGCTGGCCTTTGCCGGCCTGGGTGCGTCGGTCGTCGTACTCGAGGTCGACCCGGCGCGGTCGCAGGACCTGCGCAGCGAACTCGGCGATCGGGCGCTCGTGGTGACGGGCGATGCGACCGTCGCGGCCGACGTGTCGGCGCTCGCCGATGCCATCGGCAGCCGCTACGGGCGCCTCGACGCGCTGGTGAACAACGTCGGTCACTTCATGACGCGGCCGACACCTTTCGAGCGGCTCACCGACGAGCAGATCGACGACATATATCGGGTGAATCTCAAGCACATCTTTCTGGTCAGCCGGGCCATGCTGCCGCTGCTGCGTGCCGCCGCCGGCGGCGCGAGCATCACGAACGTCTCGTCGATCGAGGGCTTCCGGGGTATACCGCACTTCGCGGTATACGGAGCCTTCAAGGCGGCGGTGACCGGCTTTACCATGAGCCTCGCCCTCGAGCTTGGCCCGGAGGGCATCCGGGTGAATGCCGTGGCGCCGGAAACCACGGATAGCGCCCAGGTCCCGCTGGACCGCATGATCCACCAATCACAGCGGCACAATATTCCGCGCTGGATTCCGCTGGGCCGCTTCGGAACCCCACAGGACATCGCGGGCTGCGTCTTGTTTCTCGCGAGCCCGCTGGCCGCATGGGTATCGGGGACTGTGGTGCATGCCGATGGCGGTGCGTTGGCCGCCGCGGGGTGGTATCGCGACGACCGTGGCGCGTGGACGAACATGCCCGTCATCAAGGGCAACAGCGCAACACCCGCCGAGGCGGCGGGCTGAAGATGGACCAAGTCGTCCCGAAGTCTTTTTGTCGCTGTCGATAACGCATATTCTCATGGGGCCGGGCTGTAGAGGTTGAAAGGAACATCGGGGTTTGGCATGACGGACGTCGTGGACACCAGCCCCGATTCCGGGTCCTCTCGGCCCATTCGGGTCGGCAGTTCGCCGCCGCTGTCCCGTGCCGGATGGGCGTTGTTCATAGCCGGGTACCTGGTATTCGCGATCGTGACCGTCGCGACGATGCAATCGGGTACGCACGGGGATCCGCGCACCACCAACCCATACCCGGGGCCGGCACCGTATCCGCCGTTCCTCGGGTTCGACGACTGGCCGCTGGTGGTCGCCCTGAGCTCCGTCCCCATGGCCATCGGGCTGATCGCCACGTTGGTGTGGCTCTCGGTAAGACAACGCAAGGTGCATTGGACGGTGGTGATCGCGTTCGCGGGGCTGATCACCGGCGCCCTGGACCCGTTGGCCAACTGGGCGACGTTCGCGATCTTCGACCCGCGGATGTTGCACTTCCCGTTGTCGTGGCCGTACGTGAACATCTCGCCGAACCTGGAACCCGCGCTGTCGTTCCTCGGGGGTTACGCGGCGTACTACTTGTTGACCGGTCTGGGGATTCTGCAGCTGAACAATCGATTCCTCGAGCCCCTGATTCGGCCCATGGGTTGGCTGGCGCGCCATCGGCTTGCCGCGGTCTTTGTCGGCTCGTTCGTGATCGCCTTGCCGCTCAACGGAGTCGTCCAGTTCACCTGGATGAGGTTCGGCATCTTCTACTACACCGAGGCGGTCGGACCGACGCTGCAGATCGGCCACATTCATTTCCCGCTCATCATGGCGGTGTATGACTCGTTCATATTCGCGATGGTGGCGGTGATGTGCGTCCGGGACCAAGGCGGCGAGCTGGTGCTGATAAACCGGATCGCCCGCCGGCTACCGGCGCGACCGGGCCGCGACAAGCTGGCGCTGACGCGCCGGCTCCTCGTGTCGGCCTCGGTGGGGCTCGTATCGTTCGCCGTCCCGCTGGTGGTACTGGCGGGGCTGCGGACCGCCGGACTGTCCAAGCCTGCGTACGAACAGAACCCGTACCCGAACATCAAGGTCTACGATCCCTACGGGCATCTCGAGAGGTCGGGCAAACGGGGACCCTTCTACCAGTGAGCCACACCGAACAAGTAGTTCGAACACGCGTCATCGGGTTGCCGTTGGCCGGCCCAGAGCTCGCCACCCGGATCTCGCGGACCCGAGCATGACGCTGTTCGCGCTGCTGCACGGCGGGCTGCATGATGGCTCGTGCTGGGACGGGGTCGCCGTGGAGCTCGCGCGGCGTGGTCATCGGGTCGTTGCGCCGGATCTGCCGGTCGATGATGAGTCGGCGGGTGCCCTGGAATGGGCGCGGGTGGCGATCGACGCGATCGAGGGAGCCCGAGTCGGTGCCGCGTCCCCCGACATGGTCGAGGACGTCGTCGTTGTGGCACATTCGCTGTCGGGGCTGTGCGCACCGGTCATCGCCACGCTCCACCCGGTGCAAAGAATGGTGTTCGTCGGTGGCCTCCTGCCCGTGCCCGGACAGTCGTTCGCCGACCACCTGGCCGCCAACCCCGATGCGATCTCTTTTCCTGAGCCGCAAGAACAGGGTGAGGGACCGTTCGGCCTGTCTTGGGAGGCGGTGCGGGAAGGCTTCTATCATGACTGCCCAGAAGCGCTGGGGCGCAAAGCGTTCAATGAGTTGCGACACCAATCCTTTACGGTGTTAATCGAACGGTGTCCGATCGACCGCTGGCCCGACACGCCCTCGGACTACGTGCTCATGCGCGATGATCGCGCGGTCGGCGGGTCCTGGGCCCGGCGCAATGCGGCCGGCCGGATCGGCGCTCGGGTCTTCGAGTTGGACGGTGGCCACTCACCGTTTTTCGCCCGACCGGCCGAACTGAGCGCCGTCCTGCTAAGCCTGAGCGACCCCGACATCGACGGAAATCGCCGAAGCCGTGACGAACCGCGATTCGTCTGAGGCCAGCCAAGCAACGGCGTTCGCGATGTCCTCAGGCATCGTCACGGCATTGGGGATGAGTTGCTTGCTGAAGCCGTACTGGGGATGCGAATACGACTCCGCCGCCTCCTGCATCGCTTCGATCATCCGCCCGCTACCCATGGGTGTCGCGACCGATCCGGGATGGAGGCTGTTCACCCGGATGTCGTAACGGCCGAGTTCGACCGCGAATGAGCGGGCGAGGCCGGTAACGCCGTGCTTGCTCGCCGTGTACGCCACCATGAAGGGCTCCACTTTCACCCCCGCCACCGATCCGATCAGAATGATCGACCCGCCACGTCCGCCGGCGATGATGTGCTTCGCTCCGGCCATGACCGTGTTCCAGGTCCCGACCAGGTTGACGTTGACCGTGTCCTGAAAATCGCTGGGGGAGACGCGGTCCCAGGGAGCCGGACAACAGATGCCGGCATTGGCGACGATCACGTCAAGCCTGCCGAGTTCGGCAACAGCCTTATCGACGGCGGCACAGAGGGCGTCATGGTCGCGGGTGTCGACGATCGCCGTGACGGCACGTCTGCCATTCGCCACCACGAGGTCGGCGGTTTGCGCCAGATCATCGGGAGTGGCCGAGTCGTAGGGGACGCTCGGCGGCAGCGGTCCGGCGATATCGACGAGGATGGTGTCGGCGCCGTCGGCGCTCAACCTGGCGGCGTGCGCTCGGCCCTGGCCACGGGCGGCACCGGTGATTAGTACAACCTTGCCGCTCATGTCTGCCACACGGGTACGTTACATCACCGCGCTGGTTCTGAGAACTTCCTTTACTCATTAAGGAGAATTAGTATTCTGCTGCCGATACATAAATGGAGGCGGGGTCGCATGGGCGTACTTGACGGTCAGACGGCATTCATCCTGGGGGCGTCAGCCGGAATTGCCCAGGCGAGCGCCAAGCTGCTCGCCGCTGACGGTGCGGCGCTGTACCTTTTGGGGAGATCGAGCAAGCGCCTGGACGCGGCCCGCGACGGCATCCTCGCCGCGGTCCCGGATGCCGAAATTGTCGTCAAGAAGGGCGATCCCGAAGACGAGGGGACCGTCGCGGCGGCCGCCGAGGCGGCCCATGACCTCAAGGGTCGGCTGGACATCGTCGTGGGCACGGTGGCCACCGGCGGCACCGGACCACTGACTGGGCTCGATCTCGAGACCTTCACCAACTTCGTGATGGGCAATCTGCGGTCAAACTTCTTGGCGCTGCGCTACTCGGCACCGCTGATGACGAACGGCGGGTCGATCGTGTTCATCTCTTCGACGTCGTCGAAGATCCCGATGGAGGGCCTTGGGCACTACTCGGCGGGCAAGGCCGCACTCGAGATGATGATCCGGGTCGCGGCATCAGAGTTGGGCCCTAGGGGAATTCGTGTCAATGCCGTCCGGCCCGGCCTGACCGAGGCGGCCACCACGCAGGGCTACATCCACCTGGAAGAGCTGACCAGCAGCTTCCTCGAACGCGTCCCGTTGGGCCGCCTCGGGGTGTCTGACGATATCGCCCCGGGCGTCCGTTACCTGGCGGGACCCGAGTCGAGTTGGATGACCGGGCAGAGCTTTGCGATCGACGGCGGCAACGAGGTAAGGGGCGCTCCCCGCGGGCCGATGTTCACCGTCTAGCTCACATCCACCGCGTTGCGGGGCGCGGTGATCGGCAGATCCAACGACGTGGCGATGCCCGGTGCCGCATCGATGACGTACGGGATTGCGTTGACCACCCGCATGGCCGTCGCCTGCATGGCATCGTCGTTCGCTGACTGCGCCGTCGGTTCGGTACCGAACCGAAGATCGCAGTGGATGTGCGGCTCGCCCTCGATGACGACGCGGTACGTCCCGTGCGGTGCCGACGCCCACTCGGGTGCCAGATCGGGCGCCATGCGGTTGATGTGTTCGATGGTGATCACCGGGTGGCCGTTGACGATTCCGGTCGTCTCGGCCCGCACCGCCCCACAGGTGCCTGCCGGGATCAACCCGCACGCGACGTGGAGGTCGCGTGGTGTGAGCACGCGCTCGTAGCGTTCTGTCACTTCGTCGAGCTCGACGCCAAGAGCTCGTGCCACCAGACCGATAGGTGGTCCCCAGGCGAACCGCTGTGCGCCCTCCAGTTCGAGCAGTGGCGTGAAGTCCAGCGGACGGCCAAAGCCCATCGCGTCGAACATCGAGTACTCGTTGGGGTAGGCCGAGTAGTCGAAGATCTCCTGCGCGCGGACCGACCGGATGGTGTTGGACAAGGTCGACAGCATGACGGCGAACTGATCACCGGCGAATCCCGGTTCGATACCCGAGGTGTAGATGGTGACGCCGCCGGCGAGCGCCGCCGCTCGTACTTGGTCGGCCAGGTCGGGAATCCATCTGTCGGGAAACATCATCCCCGGTGTGTTGGTCGTAACGACATTGATGCCGGCCTTCAGAAATCGGACATAGTCGGGCACCGCGGCCGCATCCATGTCGGCCCCCAAAGCCGCGTAGACCACGCAGTCGGGCTTGAGTCTGATGATGTCGTCCAGGTCGGCAGTGGTCGTCACACCGATAGGGCCCAGCCCGACAACGTCGCCGGCATCGCGACCCGTCTTTTCGGCGCTGTGCACCCATACACCGACCAGATCGAGGTGTGCGCGCCGGTGGATGGCCCGCAACGCGATGCTTCCGACGCCGCCCGTCGATATTACGGCGACGCGTAAAACCTTCTCTGCCATGCTGGTTACTCCTTTGTCGGCTGCGTCTGGCTACAGATCGGGGATGGGCAGAGAGGAATTCGGACCCTGGAGGCCGCCGTCGACAATGAAGGTCGAGTTCGTCGCATAGCAATCGCGGGTGCACAGGTACAACGTCAGCCGGCCGAGGTCCGCGACGTCACCGATACGATGCAGCGGCGTCAGCTCCTTCAGTTTCTCCTCGGACCCAGGCATCAGGTCGAAGCTGGACTGCAGCCCGGTGGTCATGAATGCGCCCAGGGCGATCGCATTGACGCGGATCTTGGGGGCGAGCTCCTGGGCCATGGCGCGGGTCAGGGCTTCGAGTCCACCCTTGGCCACGGAATAGGGCAGTAATCCCCGGATCCCGAATCGGCCCGCTCCTGACGAGATGTTCACGATCGAGCCCCGGCCCACCGCCAGCATGTGCGGCACGACCAACTGGCTCATGATGAAAGCGGAAGTGACGCAATAATCGAAGGTTTCCCGGAGGTTGTCGTCGGTCAGGCGCAGAAATGGGCCGTAAGTTGCGAAACCGACGTTGTTGACCAGGATGTCGATGCGGCCGAACTTGTCGACCGCGGTCTGGACCACGCGCTCGCTGTCGGAGCGTTGTAGCGCGTCGGCGGTGATTGCGAGTCCTTTGCCGCCCGATTCTTCGATGTCCGTGACCGTCCGCTCCACCTCGGACGTCGTACGCGCCGTACCGACCACCGTGGCGCCCGCTTCCGCAAGGACCTTGGCGATACCCTCGCCGACGCCGCGCCCGGCGCCGGTGACAATCGCCACTTGACCGTCTAGGTTGAACTGCTCGAGTGCCACAAAGCGCCTCTCCGCCAGGACGTGTGGGTGTGCAGCCGCGAATCTACCGCAACGAGAATCGATATTTCCGATAATTGAAATCTCTCTTTATGCGCTCGTAGAGTCTTTGGCATGTCACCCCAGCTGCCGCAGTTGCACCACGTTGTGTTCGCCGTCGCTCTTGAGCGCCTCGACCGCGCTGCCGACTACCTGAGCGCTTTGGGCTTTCAGTTCCAGGCTTTCGAGTTAGAGCGCCTTGGTCTGCAGGTTCGCCTCGACTGGGACCGCGGGTTCGAGCTCATCGCCCCGACCGCCGCGGCACCAACGGATGCCGGTACCGCGGCGGACTTTCTCGCGCGCAACGGTGACGGGCTGTTCTCCGTCATCGTACGCACCGCGGATTGTGCCGCGGGCGAGGACATCGCCGCGAGGTACGGCGTGAAGTCCGACTTCCGGCAGCGGCACGAAGGCGACGGATTCGAACTGACCGAAGTCAAATTGGAGCCGTTGTTCGGCATCCCGTTGACCCTGATGACCACGAATATGCCCGACGGGCAACCGGTTAGCTCGTAGCCGAGCGCAACTGTTCGCTGAGTTGCCGCGCCAGCTCCGGCTTCTTGACTTTGCCGGTCGCGGTGAACGGAAGGTCTCGCTTGGCGGTGACCCAAATGTGCTTGGGAACCTTGTACGCCGACAGCCGGTCGCGCAGTTGCGCTCGCAAAGACTCGGCGTCGAGTGCGGATTCGCCGCGCGGCACCACCGCAGCCGCGACTACCGTTCCGTGTTCAGCGCTCTCCGCTCCGACCACATATGCCTCGAGCACGCCGTCGCAGTCGGCCAGTGCCAGTTCGACTTCGCTGGGTGTGACGTTGGTGCCCCCACCGGTCTTGATCAGGTCGCCCAACCGTCCGGTGAACTTGATCCAACCGTCGTCGTACTCGATGCCGCAGTCGCCCGTTCGGTAGTAGCCGTCCGACGTGAACACGTCCTCGCGCTCGCACTTGTGCAGCCGCTGCATCAACGAGTATCCGCGAACCCATATCTCGCCGGGCGTGCCAATGGGCGCCGGCTGTCCCGTGTCGGGGTCGACGATCAGGTGGTGCAGCCCTTCGATTGGTGGGCCGCCGGTTTCGGACCGATCGGGCGTTTGCGGCAGATAGGGATCGACGCCGAGGTGGTTGCCGCACAGCTCGGTCATTCCCAGGCCGCTGGAGCCCTTGGGTTGATGCCGGGGTGGCACCATCGCGGGCATGCTGGTGCGGTGCACCGAACTCAGATCGCGTGCTGAGAAGTCGGGATGCTCGGACAGCGTCTTACCCTGCTGCGGCCAGCCCAGCGCGATGGTCGCGCGGTGTCGCTCCATCAGCTCCAACGCCTCTGCTGCATCGAACGCGGGCTGAGTGATCAGCGTCGCGCCGTGGTGGATCACCGCGTGCAATCCGGTGATCAGCCCGCCCACCCAGAAGAAGGGCATGGACGTGAACATCACGTCGTCGTGGGTGACGGCGTACATGAAGGTGAGGTTGTAGGTGTGGCGGACCAGCGTTCCCTGGGTGTGCACGGGCCCTTTCGGGTCACCGGTGCTGCCCGAGGTGTAGATGATCATCACCTCGTCGGCCGGGGTCA